>JAGWRH010000202.1 GCA_028876695.1 Acidobacteriota bacterium
ATGCGGTCGATGTTTCAATCGAGCAGCTGGATTGGAAGCTGCGCCAGGACCAGCGCGTAGCGACGATCGAGCGCAACGCGCGTTATTCGCTGACCGAAGAGATCCCCGAGCACCCGGTGCTGATCGTGGTGGACGTGTCGTTTATCTCCGTTACAAAAATCATAGCGGCGATCGTGGCAGTCGCGGCGCCCGGCGCGGATCTGCTCATACTGGTAAAGCCTCAATTCGAGCTCGATAAGCGCGACGTCGGTAAAGGCGGCATCGTGCGGGACGCGGCATTGCACGAAAAGGCCGTGGAACGGGTGATGGCGGCCGCGAAATCGGCACGGCTCGAAGTGCTGGGCGTGAAGCCGAGCCGCGTGCGCGGGGCGGAAGGAAACCAGGAGTTCTTTCTGCACGCGCGAAGGCTTGCGCAGACGTGAACTCGCTCGGCGACACAACCGAGCACAAACAGCTATTCGCCGCAGCCGTTTCACAGTAATATTTTCCCGCATGATTCGCGCCGCAGGAATCATTTCCAAGCCAATTCGCGAACGGATTTGCGAAGTAGTCCCGCCACTGCTGCAGTGGCTGCTCGCCCGCAAAGTGGACGTATTATTCGACCAGGAAACACGCGGGTGTGTGGGATTCGGGCCCGAAGGCATGGCGCGCGAAGCCATGGCGGCGAAAATCGACCTGGCGATCGTCCTTGGGGGCGACGGCACGCTCCTTTCGGCTGCGCGGGCGCTTGCCGGCCACGATGTGCCGATTCTCCCCGTCAACCTGGGCGGCTTGGGATTCCTAACCAGCGTTACGCTGGACGAGCTCTATCCGCTGCTCGAGGAGACGATCGCCGGGAACTACCGCACCAGCGTGCGCATCATGCTCGATGCCGAGGTCCGCAGCAACGGCGCTTCCGCCGGGCGGCAGAGCGCGTTGAACGACGCTGTGGCGAACAAGGGCGCTCTCGCGCGGATGCTGGATTTCGACGTGTACGTGGACCAGGATCGGGTGGGGCGGTATCGCGCGGACGGATTGATCGTGGCGACTCCAACGGGCTCGACGGGTTACTCGCTGGCAGCCGGCGGGCCGATCATCGATCCGGAGTTGGACGCGTTCGTCGTCACGCCGATCTGCCCGCACATGCTGACCAATCGCCCACTCGTAATTCCCGGTACGGCGCGGATTGATCTCGATTTTGCCGCGGCCGAAGAGCCGGTGTACGTGACGCTCGACGGACAGACCGGCTTCCAGCTCAAGGCCAACGACCGGGTGACGATTACGAAATCGGAGAAGCGCGTGACGCTGGTTCGCGCGCCCGATAAAACCTACTTCGAAATTCTGCGCAGCAAACTCCGGTGGGGCGAACGCTAGCGCCACGCGCGGCCGGCAATCACTCGCACTTCAGCACCACCAGCGTGCGATCGTCCACCGGGTGTTTTCCTCCGGAAAATGCGTCGGCTGCCTCGAGAATTTTATCCGCGATCCCATCCGCCGAGGCAGTGGGGCTGGCGCGGACAATTTCGCCAAGGCGCGCCGCCCCGAAGAACTCTCCGCCAGCCGCTTGCGCATCGCCGATGCCGTCCGAATAGAACAGCACGATCTCGCCGGGATTCAGGATGTAACTGCGCTCGTCGTAGGTTACTTCGTCGAAAATACCCAGGGGAAACCCGGCCACGGGAATTTTGTCGCAGCGGCCCGCGCGATAAAGCAGCGGCTGCTCTTGTCCCGCATTGGCGATGCGCAAACGGCGCGCGCGCTTGTTCCACGTGGCGAAACACAGTGTCATGAAGCGGCCCTCGATCAGGCGCTCGGCGAGAAATCCATTCACAGCGCGAAGCATGTTTGCGGGCCGCGGCTTCGACGAGCCGATGCTACGGAGGGTGCCGACAGCGACCGCGCCGTACAGTGCAGCGGCGCTTCCCTTCCCGCTCACGTCGCCCAACGCAATGCCGAGATCTTGCGGGCCGTAGCGCAAAAAATCGTAGAGATCGCCGCTCAGTTCGCGCGAAGAAACGACGCGCGCGGCGATATCCAGGCCAAACTCTCGTCCGGGCAGGCGCGGCAGCAGAGCGCCCTGGATCCGGCGCGCGGCGTTCAGGTCGCGCTCCATGCGCCGCTCGTCGCGGGCGAGTTGCTCGTACAAATTCGCGTTCTCGATGGACACCGCCAGATGCGCGGCCAGAATGGACAACACCTGCACGTGGTCCGGCGTGAAGTAATTCAGCTGCGGGCTTTCGAGGTCCATCACGCCCACGACGCGGCCTTTGTAGATCATCGGCACCGCAAGCTCCGAGCGCGTTTCCGGATTGGACATGAGATAACGCGGATCGAGAGAAACATCAGGCACAACGACCGGACGCCGAAGTTTGCCCGCCGCTCCCACGATGCCCTCGTGCGCCGGAATCACGGATTTTTCCCGGACCGGCTGGCCCAATTTGACGGACACGCTGCGGCGGAAGACGCCCGCGGGTTCGTCGTGCAAGAAAATGTTGAAAATCTGGTAATCGATCAGCCGCCTGGCCAATTCCGCGGAGCGCTTCAGCACTTCGTCGACGTGCAACGTGGCGCTCGCTTCACGCCCGATCTCGTTGAGCAGCAGCAGAGTTTGCGCCTGTTTCTGCGCGTTTTCGTACAGACGCGCGTTTTCAACCGCCGTGCCGACGCGCCCGGCCACAAGACTGAGGATGCTCTGTTGCGCGGGGGTAAAGTAGTCGAGCTGCCGGCTTTCGATGTCCATGACCCCGATCACGCGCCCGCGCACGATCAGCGGCACGGCAAGTTCGGAGCGCACTTCGTCCACAGCCATCAGATAGCGGGGATCGGTCGAAACGTCCCCGACGCGAATCGCCTGCCCGGTTGCCGCCGCGGCGCCGATAATTCCATCGCCGATCGGAATGCGCCAGTTCTCGACTACCTCCACGCGGTGCCCGATGGCGAACCGGATATAAAGCTCGTTGGTATTTTCGGTGGGAAGCAAGACGGCAAAAACGTCGAAATCAATCAGCCGCTTCACCTGCGCGGCGGCACGCGCCAGTACTTCGTCCAGATTCAGCGAGGAATTGATCTCGTGGCTGATATCCGTAAGCACCGCCAGCGTCTCGGCGGGCATATCCAGCACCGGGTTGAGTTCAGTCGAATCCATAATGCGCATGGGATCGCCCGCAGCCCGCGACGCACTGCGCGATTCCGGCGAGCGAGTGAACTTTGAGCCCCTGCTCAGCAAAAACAAGCCGCCCCATTATAACAGGCAGTCCTGCGGGCCCTTGGCGACAGATTGGCGACTCGCTGAAAACAAGGTTTTTCAAGCCCAGGGGTTGGAACGTAGCAGCGGAGCCCTAAACAGCGGCGGGCGGTAGCTGCAGAACGCACACGTCCTTCAGATTGCGGTACCGCTCGGCATAATCCAGGCCGTATCCGACGACGAACTCATCAGGAATACGAAATCCGATGTAATCGGTTCTAACTTTCCTGATTCTCCGCGAAGGCTTATCGAGAAGCGCCGCCACGCGGAGAGTCTTTGGCTTCCGCTGCCGCAGCACGCGAAGCAAATAGTTAAGCGTCAGGCCGGTATCCAGAATATCTTCGACCAAAATCACGTTCAGCCCGGCGATATTGCTGTCCAAATCTTTAAGCAGCCGCACCTGTCCCGACGATTCCTTCCCGCGCCCGTAGCTCGAGACGGCGATGAAATCGATCGAGGTTTCCAGATCGATTTCGCGCACCAAGTCCGCGAGAAAAATGCACGATCCCTTTAGCACTCCGACGAGATGAACGCGCCTTCCGCGGAAATCGCGGGTGATCTGCCGCGCCACGGCGAGCACGCGATTCCTGATCGCCGCGTGCCGGATCAGCGGCTTGAGTTTCACTCGTGCGCGGAAATCTGCCACGCGCTCCTCTGGCGAGACGCGATCGCTCGCAAAGCGGTCTACTTTACCGCACCCGCGCGGCGCGCGCGATAGAGGATGCAGCGGCCGTGGCGGCCTCCGAGTTCGCTGGGATTTTGTCGAGGACCTAACGGATCCGGGGCGCGGAAATCAGCCGAGCCGAGCGTGAGAACGGATGCGCAGCGCAGCGAATACCGGATCGCAAACCCCGTGTACGCCGCCTTATCCCACCGTGTGGACCGCTTGTGGCTCGATTCTGTAGATGACGCGCACCTCGCCGGGTCCGCGGTAGGGATAGTGATCCTGCCCGGTGTATTTTTTGGTTAGCTTATCGATGTGCGCGTCCGCGCCTTGCTCGGTGATTTCCGCGACGCGGCCGCGAATGGAGAGATGCCGGTAGGGATTGTCCGGATCGAGCAGGTCGATGCCAACCCGCGGATCGCGACGCATGTTGCGGTCCTTGACTCGTCCCTTCGCGGTGTTGATCACGATGTGGCGTCCATCGTACTCGACCCACACGGGAGAAACTTGAGGGCTGCCGTCCGGCATGAGCGTGGCCAATTGAGCGAATGCTTTTTTCTGAAAGAGATCGCGGTATTTTTCAGGAATTGTCTGCATGATGAGCCTCACACGGTGATAGTCTACACCAACCGTCAAACATTCCGAGCGGCGTACCACTACCGAGCGGCGACCCGCATCCGGTGACCACTGCGACCTGCGCCAACCGCGCGAGCCTGAATGGTTTGACCACCACGGCCAGAATGCCGCTATCGAACTGGGCGGTACCGTAACCAGTTATCCCGCAACCCGTTGACTTGCTGCCTTCAAGTGCCTAAAGTAAGGGCGATGCGTAAACGGGCCTTCTTCGTGCTGGCAACGGCCGCGCTTTTGCTCCTGCAAGGCGGGAGCTGCATGTCCGCAGGGGCGACGAACGCACAGGCGATGCACTGCTGCCGCACGATACCTTGCACTCCAGCAAATCACGGGCAGGGTTGCAAAAACGCGGCGGCGTCGCAGCCATCTTCGATTTTGCCCGCTCAGCACGTCTCGTTGCATGCGCCAACCGCGGCCACGCTTGATTACCCGCTGGTTGGAACAATCCGCGGCCATGCCCGCGAGCCATTTGCGACCGTCGTCGCCCAGCAACACTCTCCGCCCGATCTGTACACTCTGCACGCCTCTCTTCTGATTTAGCTCCGACCGCGAACGATCGTTCTGCACACGCGTTTTGTGTCGCTAGACCTCCGCGTGTTTTTGCGCGGTCACATCGCTTTCGGAGGGATCCATGCTGGCATTGCGCGGCTCGTCGTCGAACGTCAAATCTTATATCGCACTTTTTTTCTGGCTCGGATTGATCGTGTCATGTTTCTCGCCTGCGGCTTGGGCACGAGCTCAATCGCAGACGCCGGAGCGGCTATCACCGCCCGCGCCGCAACAACACCCCGCCGCAAGCGGCACGACGCCACTCGAAGAATTGCTGGCCGAGGCAGAGCGAAACAATCCGCAAATACGCGCGGCCCAACAGGGCTGGGCTGCCGCGAAGCAGGTTGCGCCGCAAGTGTCAGCGCTGCCCGATCCGCAAGCCGTGGTGCAGCATTTCACCGTGGGAAGCCCGCGTCCATTTGCGGGATACACGAACAGCGATTTTGCGTATGTCGGTCTGGGCGTGTCGCAGGACATACCGTATCCCGGCAAGCTGAAACTTAGAGGCGAAATCGCAGAACAGGACGCGGGCGTCGCACAACAGCAATATGAAGCGATGCGGCGCTCGGTGCGCGCGCAGGTACAGGCTGCTTATTGGCAGCTTGCCTCTCTCGATCAGACGCTCGCCCTGTTGCAAGCCGACGGGCAACTGCTTCAACAAGTCGGGCAGGCCGCGGACGCTCGCTACCGCTCCGGAATGGGCAATCAAGAAGATATTTTGCGCGCGCAACTCGAGCGAACAACACTGCTGAGCGACATTGCCACGCAGCAGCTGAACGCAGCCAAATGGCAGGCAGAACTCAAGCGACTCCTGAATCGTCCACAGACTTCGCCGGATATCGTGCCTTCGCAGGCGGGCGCAGCGCCGCTTTCGTACACATTTGACGAGCTGCTCGGAGCGACGCAGTCGCAAAACCCACAGATATCCGGCTCACGCGATGTGGTGGAACGGGAGAAGCTTCAAGTCGAGCTGGCGCATAAGGACTTCCGTCCGGATTTCAATTTGCAATACATGTGGCAGCGCACCGACCCGGAGCGGTATCGAGCCTATTACATGCTGACGCTGGGCGTGTCACTTCCGATTCATCGCAGCAAGCTGCACGCCGAATTGGCCCAAGCGCAGGCGAACCTCAGCCAGTCGGAGGACGAACTTCAGTCCCAATCGCAAGAAATTGCATCCGAGCTCCGGGTCGAGTACGACACGGCGCAGAAGACTTCCGATCTGCTCGAAATCGACCGCGAAGGGCTCATTCCGCAAGCGCGAGCCGCTTTCCAATCGGCGATCGCCGCCTACCAGAATAATCGGCAAGATTTTCAGCCCGTACTCGACGCCTTCCTGGAAGTCCTCCATTTGGACGAACAATTCTCGGAACATTTGTCGCAGAGGGAAGTCGCGCTGGCGCATCTTGAGGAACTTACCGGGCTGCCGCTCCGCGACGAGGCGGTACGACAATGAAAACCTATCGCACCGGCTTCCTGGCAGCCCTCTTCACAAACGTCGTGCTCGTGGCTGTATGCGTGGGTTTGTGGATCCACTTTCGTACGCCAAAGGCCAGCGTCGAACAGCCGCCATCCGCCAATTCGGCAGCTCAGGAGCCCGCTGTTAGCTTGGCGGCGCCAACGGCGGCCGGCGCTCCGCTCGCTCCCATACAACTTTCGCCGGAGCGTCTGCAAACGATCGGAGTCAAAATCGGGGAAGCACAAGAAAAGCCAGTCGAGGACGAAATTCGAACCACGGGCAATATCGCCGTGGACGAAACGGGTCTGGCGTATGTTCAGGTGCGATTCTCCGGATATGTTCAAAAGGTTTTCGCCGACGCCACTTATCAGTACGTCCGGAAGGGACAGCCGCTTTTCACCATCTACAGCCCGGATCTGGTCGCCACCGAACGTGAATACCTGATCGCCAAGCAGAACCAACAGCAAGTCTCGACGAGCGCGGTGCCGGGAGTGGCCTCGGGCGCGGCATCGCTCGTCGAGGCTGCCGCGGACCGCCTGCGCCAATGGGGCATACCGCCGCGAGAAATTACTCGCCTGGAAAGGACCGGGAAAGTCCAACAGGACTTGGAGATTGATTCCCCGGTTACAGGCTACATCACCGATCGCCAGGCGCTGCCCAACCAATACGTTCAGCCGGATACCCGGCTGTACACGGTCGCCGACCTTTCGACTGTGTGGGCCTTCGCGCAGGTCTTTCAGAATAATTTGGGACGCGTCCGAGTCGGCGCGCCCGCGAGCCTCACTGTTGATACATATCCGGGACGAACTTTTTACGGGCGAGTCGATTTTATCTATCCCGATATCGACCCAGCCACACGGACTGCCAAAGTGCGACTGGTCTATTCCAACCCAGGATTGAGACTTACGCCGGGCATGTTCGTGAACGTGGCGTTCAAGATTCCCATGGGCCGTCAACTGGTGATACCCGCCGCTGGAGTTTTGCAGTCCGGCACGAAGCAGATCGCATTTGTGGACCACGGCAACGGGAGATTGGAACCCCGCGAAATCGAGACGGGAGCGCGAGTTGGCGACGATTTTATCGTGCTCCACGGGTTGAAAGCCGGCGAGCGCATCGTCACTTCCGCGAACTTCCTTATCGATTCCGAAAGTCAATTGCAGGCTTCTCTGGGCGCATTCGCGGCGGCTCCGCCGAGCGCTGGGGAGACCGCGGCCGTCAATCCGCCACAAACCAAGCTTGACTTCTCAACAGAACCGAATCCGCCCCGGAAAGGGACGAACACCTTCCGTGTGAAGCTTTCCGATAGCCGCGGGAATGCGATTTTAGGCGCGCAAGTGAACGTGATCTTCTTTATGCCCGCGATGCCGGCCATGGGGATGGCCGCAATGCGCACCGCGATCGATCTGCGCGACGCGGGCGGGGGCGTTTACGAAGGCGCCGGCAAGTTGGGAAGTGGCGGCACGTGGCAGGTGACGATCACGGCGAAAATGAATGGCCAAACGATCGGCGCCACGCAACTGAGCATGAATGCCTCGGGAGGGATGTAAACGTGATCTCCCGCTGGATCGATTGGTGCGCGCGGAATCGGTTTCTGGTTTTCACGGGGACGGCGCTATTGGTTCTCGCCGGGATCTGGTGCCTTCGGAACATTCCGCTCGACGCGCTGCCGGATATTTCCGACGTGCAAGTCATTGTCCACACATCATGGGCCGGCGAGCCACCGAATATCATCGAGGACCAGGTGACGTACCCCATCGTCACGACTTTGCTCGCAGCGCCGCGCGTGAAGGCGGTGCGCGCGCAGACCATGTTCGGAGATTCCTACGTCTATGCGGTCTTCGACGACGGCACCGACCAATACTGGGCGCGCTCGCGCGTGCTGGAGTACTTGCAGCAGATTCAGGGCCAGCTTCCGGAACAGGTGCACCCCGTCATCGGACCGGACGCCACCGGCGCGGGATGGGTCTATGAATACGCGGTCGTCGATCGCACACACCGGCATAGTCTGGCGGACCTACGCAGTCTTCAGGATTGGTATATCCGGTATCAGCTCGAAACTGTCCCCGGCGTTGCTGAAGTAGCGACCATCGGTGGATTTGTTCGCGAGTATCAGGTCAATCTCGATCCCGACAAGCTGCGCGCATACAACATTCCGCTCTCCACGGTAATCGACAAAGTCCGCGCCAGCACGAACGAAGTCGGCGGGCGCGTCCTGGAGATGGGCGGAGCCGAGTACATGGTCCGCGGCCTCGGGTACCTGCACTCACTGGACGACCTCGCGCTGGTGCCCGTTGCCACCAAGAACGGCACTCCGGTTTTGGTGCGCAATCTGGGAAGCGTGAGTTTCGGCCCCGACATCCGCGAAGGCGTGGCGGAGTGGAATGGCGAGGGCGAAACCGTCGGCGGCATCGTGGTGATGCGAAGCGGCATGAACGCGCTGGACGTGATCAACGGCATCCAGGAGAAGCTGGCGCAGATTAGACCGTCGTTGCCACCAGGCGTGGAAGTAATCGCCGGCTATGACCGATCCGGGCTGATCCACGAATCCATCGGGACTTTGCAGCGCGATTTGATTGAAGAAGCGGTGATCGTCAGCATTGTGATCATCGTTTTCCTGTTTCACTTCCGTTCGGCCCTGATTCCGATTCTTACCTTGCCGATCGCGGTGGTCGCCTCGTTCATTCCGATGTACTACCTCCACGTCACCTCGAACATTATGTCGCTCGGCGGGCTGGCGCTGGCGATCGGTGTACTCGTGGACGCCGCGATTGTCATGGTCGAAAACGGTTATCGCCAACTCTCCGAGCGGCAGGTGGAAGCTCGCGACGCCATTCCGACCGGTTCTGTTTCAACCGAATCCGAGACGCCGATAAACGCCCCCGTCCAGCGCGGCACGCATGGAAGACATATCGACGGCCGGGAGCGGCGCCGAATTTTGCTTAACGCCGCAAAGCAAGTCGGCCCAGCAATCTTCTTCTCGCTGCTGATCATCGTGGTCTCGTTCCTGCCGGTTTTCATGCTTGAAGCCCAGGAAGGACGGATGTTCCGGCCGCTGGCCTGGACGAAGACGCTGGCCGTAGGTTTTTCATCCGTGCTGGCGATCACTCTCGTGCCCGTTCTGATGGTCTTGTTCATCCGCGGACGGCTCACGCCGGAATCGCGCAATCCGATCTCCCGGATCACGCAGGCTGTCTATCTTCCCGTATTGAAGCTGTGTTTGCGCTTTCGCAAAACGACGCTGCTGATCAATCTTGTGTTTCTCGCGCTGACCCTGCCCATAGCATTCTCGATCGGCAGCCAATTCATGCCGCCGCTGTACGAAGGGTCGTCTCTGTATATGCCCACGGCGCTTCCGGGCATTTCCATCGGCCAAGCATCGCGGCTGCTGCAGGAGCAGGACCGCATCATCCGCAGCTTCCCCGAAGTCGCGAGCGTCTTCGGCACGGTAGGGCGGTCAAACAGCGCGACCGACAACGCCCCACTCGACATGTACGACACGACCATCATGCTCAAACCCCAGTCCGAGTGGCCCGCGGGGATGAGCTACGACCAGTTAACCCAACAAATGGACGCGAAGCTCCAATTTCCGGGCTTGACGAATACTTGGACCATGCCCATTCAAAACCGGCTGGACATGGAACTGACGGGCATCAAAACGCCGCTGGGACTGAAAATTCAGGGTCCGGATCTCGCAGGTATTGAACAAATCGGCGCTCAGGTGCAGCAGATACTTTCTGCGATTCCGGCGAGCCGGTCGATTTTCGCGGAACGAGTTTCCCAAGGCTTCTACCTCAATATTGAAGTGAATCGCGCGGAGGCGGCGCGATACGGCCTGACGATCGCCGACGTACAGCAGGCGATCACCTCCGGAATTGGCGGTGAAACAATCGCCGAAAACGTGGAAGGCCGGGAACGATACCCGGTCAACGTGCGATATAACCGCGATTTCCGCGATGACGTCCAGGATCTGGCGAATCTGCTGATCGCCACTCCCGCCGGCGCACAAATTCCGATCTCCGAGGTCGCGCGCATTTCATTTTCGCGCGGCCCCTCGATGATTCGCGACGAAGATGGGCAACTGACCGGTTACGTCTATCTCGATCTGGCCAACAGCAATTACGGGGATTTCGTCAATCAAGCGACACGCCTGCTAAACCAGAAGCTCAGACCGGCGCCGGGCTTCACCTACAAGTGGTCGGGCGAATACGAATTCGAGGTTCGGGCCAAGAAGCGGCTGGAATTGATCATTCCCGTGGTGTTTTTCGTGATTTTTGTGCTGCTGTTCATGGTGTTTCGTTCGGCGGTCGAGGCGGCAATTCTAATTTTTCCGACGATATACGCGCTGACCGGCGGCCTGATTCTGCAAAAACTGCTGGGCTACAACTTCAGCGTGGCGGTATGGGTCGGATATATCGCGCTGTTTGGAATCGCAATCGAAACAGGCGTGGTTATGGTCGTCTATCTCCATGAATCTTTAGACCGCCGAATACGTTCCGGGAAGCCTCTGCGCCAGGAAGATATCGTGGAAGCGACGCTCGACGGCGCGGTTCAGCGGCTCAGGCCCAAGTTGATGACGGTAACGGTTGTGCTCGCCAGCCTCGTTCCCATCCTTTGGGCTAGCGGCGTGGGATCGGACATCATGAAACCCATTGCCGCGCCGATCGTGGGCGGAATGATCACCTCGACGATCCATGTGCTGATCCTTGTCCCCGTGTTTTTTGCGCTGATGAAAGAACGCGCGCTGCGGCGCGGCACATTGCGGATGGCAGAAGAATCCGAGATCGGTGGAGCTGATTCCGCCCTTCCGCGGGGCTAGCGCAGACGGATTGGGGCCGGGTTCAGGAACTCACACTGCGCAACTTCGGATTCAGAGCCGAACCTGCGCGCATCGCTTTTCTCGACGAGCGTGTCGCTGTCGCGGGGAACTGAAGCGATGCACGAATGTACCGCGCACGCGCTTCCGTGCCAATAGCCTGTCAAGAAACGGGATTTATTGCGGACGCAATTCCGCATGCGGGGCCGGCGGGATCAGGTAAAGTTCAGGCTGCTGCTCTTGCGCAGAAGCTCCGCAGCCTGGGTAACCATCGACTCGACGATGGATGCTGCGGACGGCCGGTCTCGGAGCAAACCTATAGCTTCTCCGCAGACGATGGCCACCATGTCCAGATCGTTCTGTGCGCGCGCCCGGGCGTACTCCGTCGAAAGCGCGCCGAACGAGCGTAACGCTTCACTTTCTCGATCCGCCCATTCGGCGGTGAGCTTGTTCTTCAGGATGCGGAACGAGTACTCGCGCGGCCAGGGCGCGCCGCGCAACGCGTCGAACGCTTTCGTCCGGATCGTCGCATCACCCGTAGAGCCAATGGCTTTATCCGTATGAGAGCGAGGCGTCAGTGCTTCCGCAGAGGCCCAGAAGCGCGTACCCATCAGCACACCGTCTGCGCCCAAAATCAGGGCCGCCGCCAAGCCCCTGCCATCCGCGATACCTCCGGCAGCAATCAGCAAGGTTTCTGGCGAATGCTTGCGTAAGTAATCGGCTGCTTCGGGAATAAAGGGTAATGTGGATCGCGCGGCGCCGTGCCCGCCTGCTTCCCCTCCCTGGGCCACGATCGCCGCTGCGCCGGCCTCCACCGCAAGGTCAATCTGCGAAAGGAATTGCACCTGGCAAATTAACGCGGCCCCGGAATCGCGGATTTCGCGAGCGAATGGACGCGGGTCGCCAAACGAGAGAACGATGCAGAACGGCGAATGCTTCAGCGCGCGCGTTAGCATTTGCGGCGAACGCTCGAGAGCCCAAGTGATGAATCCGGCGCCGAATTTTTCCGCGCTCGCCGTGACGAGTTCGGCGTCTAGATCGGCTTCTGCTCCCAACGCTCCGGCGTAGCCACCGGCGACGACTCCCAGTCCACCCGCTCGCGATACGCCCGCGGCCAGCGCTCCGCCGGCGACAAAAGCCATCGGAGCGCACACCACCGGATGGCGAATTCCGAATCTCCGCGTCAACCGCGTCTGAATCGGGCCGTTTTCGTTCACCCTGGTCTCCCGCGCGAACGAGTGGATTGTCGCACATTCGGTTGCACGCGTGCCAAGTGCAGTGTACTGTGTTCGACCGGAACGGGTTCAAATTTCATCTTTATTTGTCCAGGGGAATTATGAAGAAAATCCTCGGAATTGCAGCACAGTTGTTGCTTTGCCTCATATTTTGTTTAGCCGGTTTGCGCAGCGCGTCCGCGCAGAATCTGGTGATTCAGCACGCTCGAGTCATCGTCGGCAATGGAAACGTGATCGACGACGGCTCGATCGTGATTCGCGACGGACGCATCGCCTCCGTTTCCGCAGGCAACGCCGGCGCTCGCGGCGCGCAGACGATCGATGCACGAGGTTTTTCGGCCGTTCCCGGCTTCATCGATGCGCACCGCCACATCTTCCCGCGAGGCGATGCCGAGAAGTGGCTAAAGACCGACGCCGCCGCCAGCATGCAGCAGTTTCTCGACGCGGGTTACACCACGCTACTTTCAGGCGCGGGCCCCGTTCCGGGAATCCTGGAACTCAAGCAGATGATCGATTCGGGCAAGATGAAAGGGCCCCGCATCATCGCATCCGAAGCGATTCCACTGCGAAATATCACCCCGGATGAGGCCCGCGCACAAGTGCGCAAATATGCCGGTATGGGCATCCGCTTTATCGGCGAGGAAGCGTTGAGCGACAAACCCACTCCCGGCGAACTCGAAATATTGCGCGCGATGGTGGACGAGTCGAAGAAGATAAGCGGTGTCTGGGTGATGGTCCACGCGGTCACCCCGGAGGCGATGATGGATTCGGTGAGCGCGGGTGCCCCTTTGCTGGTCCACACGCCCCACTTCGGCTGGGTGACGCAGGCGCAAGCACAGCAAGTGGCCGCCGCTCACGTCTTGGAATTGTCCACCATTGGTTTCGGCGTGCCGGTGTTCGGCGTTTTTGCGAACGACAACAAGCCGCGGTTCCGCGACGGCGCGCCCTGGCCTTCGGGAGTCATCAACGACGAAGGCTTGGGCCAATCGGCGGGTTATAAAGCCGTGAACGCGCGCACCGTTTGGGACGCCGGCGTAATCTACGGTTACGGGACGGACACAAACTATGAACCCAAAGCCGGCTTGTCGCATGAACTGCGCTCGCTCAACCTGATGTTCTCGCCGCAGGACCTCATCAAACTGATGGGCCCGAACACCGCTGCGTTTATCCAGATGAGCGATCAGCTCGGGACGCTGGAGCCCGGCAAGCTGGCAGATATAGTTCTCGTAGCTGGGAATCCCCTGGATGGCTACTGGAACCTGCTCAATACGCGGGTCGTGATCAAAGGCGGCGTGATCGTCTCGGATCAGCGCAAAAATCCCGCGCCTGCGAAAGATAACTGATTCGGTTGTCTGCGGAGGCGCGCCGGATCGCGTGACGCTTTCGATTTTCAGCCCATCTGAACAACTGGCCACATTCAAATCGATGCAGCATGCGTAAGCGACGGCCGCAGGAGCGTGAGCGTCGTCGTTCCTCTGCCTATAAGCGAATGCCCCGAAGCCGCAGGGCATTTGTGACTACGGACACCGAACTAAAACTCATTGCCGCCGCGGCGATGATTGGGCTCAACAACAAGCCGAAGAACGGATACAGCACGCCGGCCGCGATAGGCACGCCCAGCGAGTTATAAACGAACGCAAAAAACAAGTTTTGCTTGATGTTCTTCATCGTGGCTCGGCTCAGCATGCGGGAACGCACGATGCCGCAGAGGTCACCTTTAACCAGTGTTACGCCCGCGCTCTGCATAGCGACGTCGGTGCCGGTACCCATGGCAATTCCGACCTGCGCTTGTGCCAGTGCAGGAGCGTCGTTTATGCCGTCTCCTGCCATAGCCACGAAACACCCCTCACCTTGCAATCGCTTTACGACGCTCGCTTTGTCCTGTGGCAAAACCTCGGCAATGACCTCATCGATTTGCAGTTTGTTAGCGACGGCTTGCGCCGTGGTCCGACTATCTCCGGTTAGCATCACGACGCGGATGCCATCCGCGTGAAGCTGACGGATGGCCTCCGGAGTAGTCTGTTTGATGGGGTCGGCTACCCCCAACAGTCCAGCAACCTTGTTCTCCGCGACCACAAACATGACCGTCTGGCCATCGGCGCGCATCGTTTCCGCTTTCTGCACCAGACCATCGGCATTCACCCCGAGATCCTCCAGCAGCCTTTGATTGCCCAGGGCAACCTGGGAATTGTCAACGCGCCCGCGTACGCCTCGACCGGTGAGTGAATCGAAAGCTTCGACCGAACCGAGCGCTATTTTCCGATCCTCCGCGCCCTTCACAATGGCAGCCGCCAAGGGATGCTCGCTGCCGCGTTCAAGTGTCGCTCCGAGGCGAAGCAACGTGTTTGCGTCGAATCCATCGACGGGCTCAACCGACACCAACTTGGGTTTGCCTTCGGTGAGGGTTCCAGTTTTGTCCACGACAAGCGTGTCGACTTTTCTCATGAGTTCGATGGCTTCGGCGTTTCTGAAAAGCACACCCATGGTGGCACCTTTGCCCGTAGCCACCATGATGGACATCGGCGTGGCCAAGCCTAGGGCGCAAGGGCAAGCGATGATAAGGACCGCGACGGCGTTGATCAGCGCATGGGCCATGCGGGGATTGGGTCCCCAGAGGCCCCAAATGATAAACGTCACGACCGCGATGCCCACAACAACGGGAACGAAATACCCGGCAACAATATCCGCGAGTTTTTGTATGGGTGCCCGGCTGCGCTGCGCTTCACTCACCATATGGACAATTTGAGCCAGCAGCGTTTCAGAACCGACTCGTTCCGCCCGCATCACAAGCGAGCCAGTACCATTTACTGTTGCGCCGATCACGCGGGCATCCTTCTGTTTCTCGACAGGAATCGGTTCGCCACTGATCATGGATTCGTCGACGCTGCTCGATCCTTCGAGGACGACACCATCAACAGGAACCTTCTCGCCGGGCCGGACGCGCAGACGATCACCGGGCTTGACCTGGTCAAGCGGCACATCGACTTCCGTGCCGTCTTCGCGGACCAGACGCGCTGTTTTCGGAGCTAGACCAAGGAGGGCTTTAATGGCTGCACTCGTCTCACTTCTCGCTCTGAGTTCAAGAACCTGCCCGAGGAGCACCAGTGTGGTAATCACCGCGGCAGCCTCAAAATAGACCGCTACTTCGCCTCCTTTTCCGCGAAAAGCTGGAGGAAAAATACTCGGGAAAAGCGTAGCCACGACGCTATAGAAGTAAGCAACCCCTACTCCAAGCCCGATTAGAGTAAACATGTTCAGACTGCGGTTGATGATCGACCGCCACCCGCGAACGAAAAACGGCCAGCCTCCCCACAGCACGATTGGGGTTGCAAGAACCAATTCGAACCACTCGCGTGCCTTGGGCGATGCCCAGCTGATAAGCGAAGAGAGAGATGGGAAGTACTCCGCCATGGCGACTACGAGCACTGGAATCGTCAGGACGGTATCAACCCAAAATCGCCGCGTCATCTCCACCAGTTCCGGGTTCTTCTCCTCTTCCGCAGTGACCGTCCTCGGCTCCAGTGCCATGCCA
>JAGWRH010000203.1 GCA_028876695.1 Acidobacteriota bacterium
CGCGGACTGGACGGCCTCTGGGGCATGTACCAGTGGCTCGACCGCGCGCCCAAGGGCCGCAACGAGCAACAGGGCATGTGGTGGCGCCATCACGACAAGTACGACCAGCGCTGAGCATGGGGAGGCGGCAATGACGATCGCGAACGCGCAAGGTCGGGCGGCCGGCTGGTTATCGCTCGGCGCCGCCCCGACCTTCGCGCTCATGGCGGCGCTCACCATCGTCGCCGATCATGGCGCGCCCGAAATGTTGTGCTCCGCCATGCCGCATGCGTCGGCGCTCGATGGCATGGTCCCGATGTACGTGCTGATGAGCGTCTTCCACGTCGCGCCGTGGCTGAAGCTCGTCGCCGGTTGGGGAAGCGGCGTCCGCGCGGCCGGTCGACATGCGGGCGATGTGGTGCGGTTCGCCAATCAACCGTGTCGCCCCGGCGGGCTCGCCTAACCGGCGCCGCTCAGGTCTCCGCGATCGCCAATGCCGGCCGCCGCGTGCGCCGTGGCGATCCAGCGAGCGGACGAAGACGCGTCGGCACCGGATTGCCGTGTCAGCCGACGGATTTATTGCAATGACGCAGTTGGAATTGCCGCTCACCCGTCAGTTGTCGCCAGCACCGGCCGCTGGACGCGTGGCGTGCCTCGCCATGCACGCATGCGCATGTCTGGTGCGCTCTTTCCGCTTGCGGTTATTGGTCAGAGGCGTTTTTCTTTCTCTAATAGACGACGAAGCGCAAGTTAATGCGCGCGAAGCCGGCAGGGGGGATAAAACGTGGCCGATTCTGGCAAGAACGTCACAGTTGCGGTGGGCCGCATTTTTTTGAATCTTGGAAATCCGCGTCACGAAGAATTCGCAACTGAAGCTGAAGCCATAGAATATCTTTGCAATCATGAACAGATACATGCGCTCGCTCGTGATATCGCGAGGCACGGCCTAAGCCCGCTTGACCGTTTTGCATTGGTTCCAATCGAGGGCCAGAGTCGTAAGAGTAGCGCTTCCACTAATTATTATTCTGCCGAAGGAAATCGGCGGTTATGCGCCCTCAAACTTCTAAATGATCCTGATCTAGCACCCGCGAATCTTCGTAGCAGTTTTCAGAAATTGGCAAAGGAATGGACGCCGATCACGCAAGTCGCCGGCGTCGCCTTCGATAGCATGGACGCAGTGAAGCTGTGGATCGACCGAATTCATAGCGGATTGCAGGGCGGGATTGGCCGCAAGGATTGGAACGCCGAACAAAAACAGCGAGCCAGCGGAGGAAATAAGAACAAAGCAGCGCAAGTCCTACTTGACTACGCAGAAGAGCAAAAGTTTATCACGCCGACTGAACGCAAGGGCAAGCTTACGACGGTACAGCGATTTGTCGGCAACGATGTGTTTCGCGAGATACTCGGTCTCGATCAAAACAATCCTGACGAGGTAGGGCGAACGCGGCCAAAGGCTGAGTTTGATATTCTCGTCAAACGGTTCATTCGTGACCTAGTCGGCAAGAAAGCCGTGAATTCACGCATGAATAAAAAGGAAATCATCGAATACGCGCGGCCTCTTAACTCGGTTGGTGGTGTTACCACAACACGAATTGAACCTGAGGCGTTGTGGGTCGACGGAGGAGCTGCCAAAGGAAAGAAATCGCGTAAGCGCCACCCGACAAAGCCGACAAAGGCGAAGCACGTCACATATGAGCACGAGATATTCGACGCTCTGAAAGCCTGGGGAAACGAAAAACTGCAAAGTCTCTACTATTCAATTTGCTCTGTTGAATTGGAGCATCACACGCCGCTTGTCTGTATCGGTGCTTGGGCATTCTTCGAGACATTAACGGCTTGTACGGGTCGCCCAGCCAACGTGAGCTTCGAAGCGTTCCTAAATAAGAACAAGCTGCAATCCTACGGCCTAGGTGGCAACACGCAGTCGCAGCGAAGTGCTGTGCATCGGATTCTTGAATACGGAAACACCACAAAACACCACGCGGTATCCGCCACGTTCAATGGCGACCAGCTCAATAACGACATGGTGACGCTCAAGGACGTGATCCTCAAATGCATCGAGGAGGCCGTAGCGACGACACCTTAGAAATGGCTGGCCGACCGCCCTCAATTTTGCTAGAAGCCCAAGAGAATCAAAGGGATCACGAGCGAGAACATGGCTTCTGCAAGCTCAATCCGGGTGAATTCCAATTCGCCATTGCGCTATCCGGGCGGGAAGTCATGCATGCTCGATTTAATGTCGAGCATCTTACGACTCAATGGACTGGAGCGCGGCCATTACGCAGAACCATATGCCGGTGGGTGCGGGCTGGCACTAGGCCTGCTTTTCGGAGGACATGTCGCCGATATTCATATCAACGACGTTGATCCGTCGATTTGGGCATTTTGGTATTGCGTGTTGAATGAGACAGAGGCGCTTATTGAGAAGATAGAGACCACTCGGGTCACAACGAACGAATGGCTAAGGCAACGGAAAATTCAACGCACGACCGGAAAAGTTAGCACCCTCAAACTCGCTTTTTCGACGTTCTTTTTGAATCGCACCAATCGTTCGGGCGTTATCGGGACGGGCGGCATGATTGGTGGCAATGCTCAGACTGGGAATTACAAACTCGATTGCCGCTACAACCAGGCCGACCTTGTCCGAAGGATTCGGCGCATTGCGAAATACAAGGACCGGATCCATCTCTCGAAGCTCGACGCTCTTTTGTTCCTGCGTCGATGTGAGCGAATGCTACCGTCCGCGTCGCTCTTCTTTGTTGACCCTCCATACTTCAAGAAAGGCAGAAAGCTCTACACGAGCTTCTATAAACCGGAAGATCATGCACACGTGGCTAAGGCTGTCTTAGCCTCGAAATTGCCGTGGATAGTCACGTATGACAACACACCCGAGATCGGCGGATTGTATCGTGACCGACGGCAATACGGTTTCGACGTAAACTATTCGCTTCAAACTAAGAGGATTGGTTCTGAGCTTCTGATCGCATCAAAAGGACTTCATATGCCGGAGTCGATAAAATCGAGGCAAATCAATCGGCCGCAATACCGCGCGGCATAAGCGTGTCCGACTTTTTCGTGTGTATGTTGTATCTTCTGAGCGGACGGGCCAAGTCTGCTTTTTATATTCGCCCCTTTGTCCGCTTGGTTGGCGCCGCGGCGAGCGGATCGTCGGGCCACGGATGCCGCGGATAGCGGCCGCGCATCTCGCCGCGCACCTGCGGATAGGCGTTGCGCCAGAAGCCGGCGAGGTCCTGCGTTACCGCCAGCGGCCGGCCCGCCGGCGATAAGAGGTGGATCACGAGTTTCACCCTTCCGTCCGCCACCGCCGGGCTTTCGCGCGCGCCGAACATCTCCTGCAGTTTCACTGCCAGCACCGGCGTATCGCCGCCATAGTCGATGGCGATGCGCGAGCCGCTCGGCGCGGTGACATGTGTCGGCGCCAGCCGGTCGAGCGCGCGGCGCTGCTCGTAAGGTAACCGCGCCGCCAAAATCTCGGCGAGGTCCAGGCCGCCGAGCTGCGCCCGCCGCGTCACGCCCGTTAGATAAGGCGCGAGCCACTCGTCGAGGCCCGCCAGCAGCGCTTCGTCCGACCAATCCGGCCATGCGTCGCCGTCGAGCCGCCGCAGCAGCGCCACCCGCGCGCGCAAACCCTCCGCCTCTTTGCTCCACGGCAGTGCGCTAATCCCCAGCGCGCGAATTCCCGCCGCCATCGCCGTGGCGACTTGCGCCGGATCGGCCTTGGTGAGTGGCTTGTCCTCCAGCACCAGCGCGCCCAGCGTCGCGCGCCGCCGCGCCAGCACGGCTTCGGCGCGCGCATCCCACGCGATCGTGTCGGCGGTCGCGATCAAATCCCCGAAATCCTCGTCGATCTCCTCGCGCGTCAGTTTCGCGGCGAGAAAAATCCGCGCGGTGCGCTGCGCGCCATCGAGGTCCGCGACGGCGAGAAATTCCGCGTTCGCCAGCGGATCGCCCGCCGGCAATTCCGCGCCCTTGCCGTTGGCCAGCAGGAATTGCCCCGCGGCGCCCGGCCGTTTCTGCGCCACGCGGTCGGGATAGGCGAGGGCGAGAAGGCGGCCGCTCTCGCCGGCGTCGATGCTGTCGCCGCGAATGCCGAGCCGCTGGCGCAGCTGCCGCGCCGCGTCGCGCGCCCGTTCGAGTCCGCCGCGGTCGAGAGTCATCCCCGCCGGCAGATGCTTCGCCGCGCTCGCCTGGGCGAAGCCGGAGCTGCTTCGCTCCGGCGAAGCCCGGCCGCGCTCGCCCATCAGCTCGACGCGCACGCGGAAATCCGCGTCGCGCGCATTGGGCGCCGCGCGCAGCACGTCGCGCTCCATCAGCAGCGCCGCGATCGCGCAGGCCGCAGCACCACTGCCGCGCTCTTTCCCCCGCAACACCATGTGCGCCAGCCGCGGATGCAGGCCCAATCCGGCCATCGCCTTGCCGTGCGCGGTGATCTTGTTGTTTGCGTCGAGCGCGCCGAGTTCGCGCAGCAGATTTTGCGCTTCGGCATAGGTCGCGTCCGGCGGCGGATCGAGGAACCCGAGCTCGCGCGGATCGCGTGCGCCCCATTGCGCCAACGCGAGAGCGAGGGGCGCGAGATCGGCCTGAAGAATTTCCGGCGCGTTGAACGACGCGAGCTGCGTTTCCTCGCGCGCCGGCCACAGGCGATAGGCGATGCCGGGCTCGAGCCGGCCGGCGCGGCCGCTGCGCTGTTTCGCCGACGCTTGCGAAACGCGCAGCGTGATCAGCCGCGTCATGCCGCTCGCCGGATCGAAGCGCGGCGCGCGCATCAAGCCGCCGTCGATCACCACGCGAATGCCTTCGATGGTCAGGCTGGTTTCGGCGATCGATGTCGCCAGCACCACCTTGCGCCGACCCGCCGGCGCCGGCTTGATCGCCTCGTCCTGCGCCGCGGGCGGCAGATCGCCGTAAAGCGGCGCGACCGCGATGCCGTCGGGCAAATCCTCTTCAAGGAGCCGCGCAACGCGGCGGATTTCGGCGCCGCCCGGCAAAAAGACGAGCACGCTGCCGGTTTCGTCGGCGAGCGCGCGGCGCACCGCCGTCGCCACTGCGGCCTCGAAGCGTTCGGGCGCTGGTCGGTCGAGATTCCGGACTTCGACCGGAAACATCTTGCCTTGGCTGGCGATCGCCGGCGCATCGCCCAACAGCCGCGCGACCTTGTTGCCCTCGAGCGTCGCCGACATCACCAGAAGCCGCAGATCGGGCCGCAGATGCTTGCGCGTCTCCAGCGCCAGCGCCAAGCCCAGATCGGCTTCCAGGCTGCGTTCGTGAAACTCGTCGAAGATCAAGCATCCCACGCCATCGAGCGCCGGATCATCCTCGATCATACGCGGCAAAATCCCTTCGGTCAGGACTTCGATCCGCGTCTTCGGTCCGATGCGGCTTTCGAGCCGCGTCCGGAAGCCCACCGTCTCGCCGACGCTTTCGCTAAGCAAACTCGCCATCCGCCGCGCCGCCGCGCGCGTCGCCAGCCGCCGCGGCTCCAGCATCAGCAACTTTTTTCCTTTAAGCCAC
>JAGWRH010000204.1 GCA_028876695.1 Acidobacteriota bacterium
CGAACAGCTAATAGAAAGCGGCTAACATTCGAGCAGCCTGTGAATCTTAGAATAGCGGTTCGCCCGGCACGCGTCAAACCCTCGCACCCCTTCCTGTTCCAGCGTTTACGAACCATTCTGCCTTGCTCGCTCACCTCGCGCGGTGATACCTTGCCTCCGTTTCGCGGTGTCTGCTCCGCTCGCGATCTGGCACTATAGTTTTCCAACGCGGCCTTAGAGGCTCGTTCGAGAAGCGCTTGGCCACTGATCTTCAGAAATCGCCCGCGGCGCCCGAGGGCTTTCGGCCCTATGTCGGGCCCGAAGAAACTCCCCGCGAATTCACCTTGCGCGCGGTGGCGCTCGGAGCACTTTTCGGAATCTTATTCGGCGCGGTTTCCGTCTATGTTGGCCTGCGCGCCGGTCTCACCGTTTCGGCGTCGATTCCCATCGCGGTTCTCTCCATCAGCATCCTGCGCGCTTTCGGCCGCGCCACGATTCTCGAAAACAATATTGTCCAAACCACTGGATCGGCCGGCGAATCCGTCGCTGCCGGAGTGATCTTCACCATCCCTGCGCTGATTTTCCTGGGCTTTTCGCTCAATACCGAGTACTGGCGCATCTTCTTCCTCGCGCTGCTTGGTGGCACGCTCGGCGTGCTGTTCATGATTCCTCTTCGCCGCCAGCTGATCGTGAAAGAGCACGGCAATCTAACCTTTCCTGAAGGCACTGCCTGCGCGGACGTTCTCGTCGCAGGCGAGCGCGGCGGGTCCTTTGCCGGCCGCGTTTTCTGGGGCCTCGGCCTCGGTGGCGTGTACACGTTCTGCATGAATACGCTCGGCCTTTGGCCCGGCCAGCCGGAATACCAGCCGCGGTGGCTGCCCGGCGCATCGTTCCGCGCCGCCATCACTTCGGAATATCTTGGCGTCGGGTACATCATTGGCCCGCGCGTGGCCGGAACGCTGTTTGCCGGAGGCGTGATCTCCTGGCTCGTCCTGATGCCGGCGATTCGCTTCTTCGGCTCGCTCGCGCCGAATTCCCCGCTTTATCCCAGCACCGTCCCGATCCCGCAGATGACGCCCGACATGCTGTGGGCCAGCTATATCCGCCCGATGGGTGCGGGAGCCGTGGCCGCTTCCGGCCTGATCACGCTGCTCAAGACCATGCCGACCATTATTTCGGCGCTCAGCGCCGGGTTGAAGGACGTCCGCGACAAGAGCGCCGCGGTCGCCCAAGCGCTGCGCACCGAGCGCGACCTCTCCATGCGCTTCGTAATGATCGGCTCCGCTGTGATCGTGGTTATGGTGTGGGCGCTCCTCAAGTTCAAGCCCATTCCCGGAGCGGAAACCGGCATCATCGCCAATCTCATCGCCGCCGTGTTCGTGGTGGTGTTCGGATTCTTGTTCGTCACCGTGGCTTCGCGCATTAGCGGTTTGATCGGAAACTCTTCGAATCCCGTCAGCGGCATGACCATCGCCACGCTGATGGCCACCTGCGCCATGTTTCTGGTCATGCACTGGACCGCCAATTCATACGCCGCCCTCGCGCTTACAATCGGCGGAATCGTTTGCATCGCCGCGGCGATCGCCGGCGCCACTTCCCAGGATTTAAAAACCGGCTTCCTCGTCGGCGCCACTCCGTATTGGCAGCAGATCGCGCTCGTGGTCGGCGTCGCCGTTTCCGCGCTTGCCGTGGGCGGCACCCTCATTCTCATGAACGTGGGTCTCGCTCAATATAAGCCGGTACATATGGCTCTCGATCTGCAGCGCCTGCCCGAAGGCGTGGAGTTGCAATCCAGCAACTACGCCTATAACGGCAAACCGTACGTCCTGGTGAACGCCATCGGTTCCAACGTGATTCCCGACGGCAAATATCTTTATGATCGCGGCACGCACGAAATCGAAATTCAGTGGGTGCAGGGCATCGGCAGTGAACAAGCCGCCGCGCCGCAAGCGCGTCTGATGGCCACCGTCATCAGCGGCATCTTGAATCGCCGGCTGCCGTGGCGCTTGGTGTTTTTAGGCGTGTTTCTCGTGATTACCGTGGAACTGCTCGGCATCCGCTCGCTTCCGTTCGCGGTGGGTTCATATCTTTCAATCGCGACCACCATGGCGATGTTCGCGGGAGGCGTGGTGCGATGGCTCGCCGAACGCAGCTCGGAAAAGAAAAGTGATTCCGAAAGTGACGTGAGTCCAGGATCGCTTTACGCCAGCGGATTAATCGCGGCTGGTGGCGTATTCGGCTTGCTGGCGATCATCATCAACTTGTTGCAGGATCCCGAACTCAGCAAACGGGTGCCGCACTGGGTGGTTGGATTGTTTGGGCTGCCGTGGTCGGCGGGCGTTTTCGCGTTCGGCGCCCGCTTCATGCCCCGGCTCAGCCAGCGGCCGGAGCTCGGCGTCGCGCTGTTCGTCCTGCTCGCAGTTACCCTTTTCGTATCGGCGCGCAAAAAGCTTGCGCGTTAATCCGCAGGCATCGGTAATACTCTGGACGAAATGCGTGTGCTGAAATTTTTCGCTATTGCGATCTTTGTAGTGTTTGCCGCAGCCGGGCTGCGCGCGCAGACGCCCAGGTGGCAACCATCCTCAGGGCATACGCAGATTCCGATTTGGCCGGGAGCAATTCCCGACGCGCAACCGTCTCAGGACAAGAGTACGCGAAGCGCATGACGGACCATTTGGTTGCTGGAAGACCGTATCTGTTCGTCGGCAACGTCTCTCGGCCGACAATCACGGTCTACTCCCCCAAAATCAACAACACCGGCATTGCAGCCGTCGTTTTTCCCGGCGGAGGATTCCAGGTGCTTGCGATCGACCTCGAAGGCACGGAGGTCTGCGAGTGGCTCACCTCGCATGGAATTACCTGCGTGCTCCTGAAGTACCGGGTGCCGAATTCAGGTCCGCATTGGGAGCGGCAATGCCGATGCCAGGTCGCCCCGAAAGCGCCTACGGCGCTCGAAGATACGCAGAGGACCATGGGCCTCGTGCACTTGCACGCCAAGGACTGGCATATCGATTCGCACAAAATTGGAGTCGTCGGATTCTCGGCCGGTGGATATCTGGTCGCGGCAATCAGCACCAACTTCGAGAAGCGTCTGTACCCGCCGATCGACGCGGCTGACAACGAAAGCGCGCGACCTGATTTCGCGGCCGCCATTTATCCTGGGCACCTCTGCGAATTTCCGGGTCGCAAATGTTCTGACAAAGACCTGGAGTTGAATCCAGACGTTCGAGTGACGGCTCAAACCCCGCCCACATTTCTGGTGCAAGCGGAGGACGATAACGTCGACGGCGTCGACCAGGCGCTGACTTATTTCATTGCGCTGAAGAATGCGAAAGTTCCTGCCGAGATGCATTTGTACACGCAGGGCGGACACGGATTCGGGCTCCGGCGAACGAAGCTGCCGATCACGCAATGGCCTGAGCTGATGGAGAAATGGCTCACGACGATCGGGATCGCTTCAGATCACCGCACGCAGTAACCGCGCTATTTTGCTTCGCGTAAGAAACGCGCGGATTCTTCCGGCGGCGTGGGATTGATGTAGAAGCCCGTGCCCCATTCGAACCCCGCGACCTTGGTGAGCTTGGGCATCACTTCGATGTGCCAGTGGTAATGGTCGTTGATTTCCTCGCCGATCGGCGACGTGTGCACCACGAAGTTGTACGACGGCCGTAGCAGCGCGCCGTCGAGCCGCGTTAGAAACTCTCCCATCAGTTTCGCCAGGTTCTGATAATACGGCGCGGGCATATTTTCGAACGCGGAGCTGTGCTGCCGGGGCAGGATCCACGTTTCAAACGGGAAGCGCGGCGCGTAAGGCGCGATGGCGATGAAATGGTCGTCCACCTGGATCACTCGCGACTCGGTTTCCATCTCCTGCCGGATCATGTCGCAGAAAATACAGCGCTCTTTTTCATCGTAGTAGCGCTTCGAACTGTCCACTTCTTCGCGGACACGCTTGGGCACGATGGGCAGAGCGATCAGCTGCGAATGTGCGTGTTCGATGGTCGCGCCAGCGGCTTCGCCGTGATTCTTGAAGAGCAGCACGTACCGGAAGCGGCGGTCATTTTTCAGATCGAGCATCCGGTCGCGGTATGCCCAAAGCGTCTCTTCCACGGATTTCGCTGGCATTGTCGCCAGCGTCTGGAAATGATCGGCCGTTTCGATGATCACTTCGTGCGCGCCGACGCCGTTCATGCGATCGAAAAGGCCCTCGCCTTCACGGTCGAGTCCGCCCTCGATGCCCAGCGCGGGAAACTTATTGGGCACCACGCGCAGCGACCATCCGGGCGTGTTGCGCCCGGAGCCGTTGCGGCCATAAGCTAGAACTTCGGGGGGAGTTTTCCCTTCGTTGCCGGGGCAGAACGGACACACTCCTACACCTTTGATCTGCACGCTTTCGCGCACAAAATCCGTGGGCCGTTTCGAGCGATCCGTTGAAATGATCACCCACCGCCCGGTGATAGGATCTCTCCGAAGCTCCGGCAACTTCTTGTCCTCCCCCGAAAGTCCGCGCGTCGGTGCGCCAGGTTACTCGCCACGAGTTTACTTGATTCTGAGGGCATCGGCCGACTATGGGCTCGACGGCGCGCCGGAAGTAAACGCCCCCTTGTGCAAACGCAGCACCGGTCGCGCGCCCGGCCTCGATTCGATGGCGATCACGTCGAAACGGTGCGGCACGCCCTCCAATCGGCGCGCGCGAAGAAATTGCCCCGCCATGCGCGCCAGAACCCGTTCCTTTTCCGCGTTCACGGACTGCTCTGGCCGCGGCCGCGCGGCGTTCTCTGTGCGCGTCTTTACTTCGACGAACGCGAGCACTGGTCCATCGTAACCAACCAGGTCGATTTCGCCCTTCCATCCCGGTGCGGTGTAGTTGCGCGCGATCATCACGTATCTCTGCCGGCGAAGATACCAATAGGCGTAGGTTTCGCCGCGGATTCCGGTGCGCCGCGCCCGCGTGCGCGTTTCCGGCTCCGGCGCATTGTCCCGCGCGGGCTCGGCCAGCCCTTTGCGGGCCGCGAAACTCACTGCCGCAAACATAAAACGTGCGATCACGCTCGAGGCCTTTCTCGCCCGGGTAACTTCAAGTCGTCCGTTCGGCTTCGGCAATGCACGCATCCAAGGTTCGCAGCGCAAAATCCGCCTGCTCTTCGTCAACGATCAATGGAGGCGCGAGCCGCAGCGAATTTTCTCCCGCGCCCAGAACCAGCAAACCTTTTTGAAACGCCTCTTGGATCACCCGGTTGCGGATTTCCGGCGCGCGTTCTTTTGTCTTCTGGTCGCGAACGATTTCGATGCCGATCATCAAGCCTTTTCCGCGAATATCGCCGACGCTCCTGTGCTGTTCGCGCCAATCCGCGGTCCGGCGGAAAATAAATTCGCCGACGCGAGCCGCGTTGGCGATCAGTTCGCGTTCCAGCAAACCGAACGTCGCCAGCGCAGCGGCCACCGCCACCGGATTGCCTCCAAATGTAGAGGCGTGCGCCCCCGGCTTCCAGTCCATCACGTCCGCCTTCGCGATCATCGCACCGAGCGGCATGCCTGAGGCGATTCCTTTCGCGGTGCAAACGATGTCCGGCTCGATGCCAGCATGATCGCAAGCCCACCATTTCCCGGTGCGCCCCATGCCGGACTGTACTTCGTCCACCGCCAGCAAAATTCCATGGCGGCGACAGAGCTTTTCAAGCCCTTGCAAAAATTCCACCGGCGCCGGCACGTAGCCGCCCTCGCCCTGAACCGGCTCGATGAAGATCGCGGCCACATCCTCGGGATCGACGAGCCGTTTGAAGAGCTCGCACTCGATGTGCGCGAGCGCATCGGAGGCGGCGTGCTCCGGACGGACGCCGTACGCACCTCGGTAGCTATCAGGATACGGCGTGTGAAACACACCCGCCAGCAACGCGCCAAAATGCTTCCGCTGCACCGCTTTGCTGGCCGTCAGCGAAAGAGAGCCCAACGTCCGCCCGTGAAAGCATCCCTGAAAGGCGATAAATTTATCCCGGCGCGTGTGGTAGCGCGCCAGCTTCATCGCCGCTTCGATCGCCTCTGTGCCTGAATTGCAGAAATAGACGCGATTTGGTGCGTTTCCGGGCGCGATCGCGGCGAGTTTCTCGGCCAGATCGACCATCCCCGGATAATAAAAGTCCGTGCTGGACATGTGAATCAATTCGGCGGCTTGGCGCTGGATGGCGGCCACGACTTGCGGATGGCAATGTCCCGTGGCGACCACGGCGATACCCGCCGCGAAATCGAGGAAGATGTTTCCGTCAACGTCCTCCACCATCGCGCCGTGGCCGCGCTTTGCGACCAGCGGGTACTCGCGCGTGTACGACGGCGAAATCACGCGGCGGTCGCGCTCGACAATTTCTTTTGCCTTCGGCCCTGGCAACGCGGTGATCAGTTCGGGAAGACTGGCAAGCTTTTTCTCGGCAGGTTGCATGATTCCCTCCGGCGATCAATTTTTCAGGCGCCAGGCAACGCGCGCCCGGCATTTGGCCGAGGAGGACGAATCAATCAACGCCGAAAAGATTCGGGCGCTCGCGGGAAGGCTGGACATGGCGCCACGCGTGGCGCGCATGCATGCTGGCGGCAGAAAGTTTCATCTGTACTTCCACCGGACGCTACCGTCCTTTGTATCTTCCACGAGGATACCAGAATCGGAGAGTTGTTGGCGGATTTCGTCGGAGCGTTTGAAGTCCCGCCGGCGGCGCGAGGCATTGCGCTCTTCGATCAGCGCTTCGATTTGCGCGGGCTGCAACTGCTGTTTCGCCGCCGCGATCCCGAGGCCACGCAGTTTTTCATCGTCGTCGTCGGCGAGCAGCGCGAGAACGGAATCAAACTTCTCCATCGCTGCCACGGCCCGCGGCGCATCCTGCTGCAGGAACTCGCGGCGGTCCATCGACGCGTTGATATCGCGGACCAGATCGAAAATCGCCGCCAGCGCGCGCGCGGTGTTCACGTCGTCGGCGAGCCCCGCGTCGAAATCGGCTTCGGCTTTGTCGATGCGCTTCTGAATATCGGGATTCGAACCCGCGGCGAACTGCTCGTCTTTCAGCCGCGTGACGAAATTGCGCAGCCGCTCGACGGAATTTTTCGCCTGCACCAGGCCGTCTTCCGTGAAGTTCAACTGGCGCCGGTAGGGAACCGAAAGCAGCAAAAATCGAATCGTCGAAGGCTTGGACCCTTTGGCGAACAGGTCGCGCAGCGTGTAGAAGTTACCGAGCGATTTGGACATCTTCTGCCCGTTGATAATCAGATGTTCCGCGTGCAGCCACAGCCGGACGAAAGGCTTTCCGGTGGCCGATTCGCTCTGCGCGATTTCATTTTCATGGTGCGGAAACGCGAGATCCACTCCGCCCGTGTGAATGTCGATCGTGTCGCCCAGATATTTCATCGCCATGGCGGAACATTCGATATGCCAGCCCGGACGGCCCCGGCCAATGGGTGTTTCCCAAAAATGCTCGCCGGGCTTCGGGGATTTCCAGAGCGCGAAATCGCGGGCGTCGTCTTTCTCATACTGGTCCACATCGACGCGCGCTCCGGCTTGCATGCCGCTCACGTCAATCTTCGAAAGCTTGCCGTACGAGGGGAACTTCGCGATCCGGAAGTAAATGGACCCGTCGCTTTGGTATGTGAGCCCTTTCGCCTGCAACTTTTCGATTAGCACCACCATGTCGTCGATATGGTCTGTTGCGCGCACCAGCTCTTCGGGCATCTCGATGTGCAGCGCGTCGATGTCTTCGAGGAACGCCTTGATGTACTTCTCCGTGTACTCGCGGATCGGCACGCCCGCTGCCGTCGCGTTGTTGATGATGCGGTCATCCACGTCGGTGATGTTCATAACCTGCAACACGCGCAGCCCGCGCAGACGGAAGAAGCGGCGCAGCACGTCCTGGAAAATAAAAGTGCGGAAGTTTCCGATGTGCGCGAAGGAATAGACCGTCGGGCCGCAGGTGTAGATGCGCACCTCGCCCGGATGGATTGGCGCCAGTGGTTCGATTCGATTCGTCAGCGTGTTGTGGAGGAGTATCTCGCTCAATTTGGTGGTCACCCGAAAACGGCTATTGTA
>JAGWRH010000205.1 GCA_028876695.1 Acidobacteriota bacterium
ACTGCACTGGCGGCCGCGGCTTGTCCTGGTCTGTATCGATCCCAACCAAGCCGGCGCGCGCCACATTTACGTCCGACGCGGCTGCTTCCGAGTTGTAGGCCGCCGCAGAAAGCTCCTCAGCCGCGACATTATCCGCGTTTTTGGCCTGATCGAGTGCCTGCGCGGAGATCACTCCTTCTCGCGCGAGGCGTTCTGCCCTGTCCCGGTCGCGGCGAGCTTGCTCGGCGCTGGCGCGTGCCCGAGCCTCGCGCGCTTTCGCTTGGCGCAAGTTGGCCTCGGCCGTTTCGACGCGCGCGAGCACCTCCCGCTTCTCCTTCTGATTCAGAGGCAGCGGATCGATGCGAGCGACGATCTGATTCACGCGGACGGCATCTCCCGCTTCAACATCCACTCGCATCAGCCGGCCCGGAATGGGGGCGGATATGAGGAAGCGGTCGTGAATCCGGGTCTCGCCCTCCTGATCGATCGTGAGCTGAAATGGACCGCGGGTCACCTGGGCCGTTTCGACTCGAATAGGCGACGGCCACAGCGCGTACGCGACCAGCGCCGCAAGGCCCGCCAGGAGCGCAGCCCAAATCAACCGAGGACGGAGTTGGCCGGTTTCCAAACTATTCCCTCGCTTTCAAGACGGCGACGAGGTCGAGCCGATGGACGCGCCGCAAAATCAGTGCGCCGGAGAATGCGGAGGCGATTCCAATAATCAGCGCGGCAGAGGCGAAGGTGCGCTCGGTAATCACAAGCGGCATGCGATAGAGCTCCGATTGCATTGAGTAAACCAGTGCAGCGCAGATCGCGTAGCCGAGCAAGTAGCCGATGGGAATCGACGCGGCGGCGAGCAGGCCCTGTTCTCCCAATAACATCCAATCAATCTCTCCACGGGTGAAGCCAAGCACTCGAAGCGACGCCAACTCGTGGGAACGCTCCGAGAGATTGATGCGGGCGCCGTTATAGACGACTCCGAACGCGATCACACAAGCGAATCCTATCAGTGCGCCAACGGATATGCCCAGACTACGCGCGATGGTTTCACGAAAGCTGGCAAGCATGGCCTCGCGGACGGCTACTCCGCCGACGGCTGGAGTACGCTTCAGAAACGAATAGAGCCGTGAGGCGATGAGTGCGTCCACGCTCATAAAGGCACCGGAGATGCTTTGGCCCTCCCGCATGAATCGATTCAAGGCGGAGATATCCATGTAGGCCGAAGTGCCGATCAGATCGTCCACCGTCGCTGCAATTTCCACGTCCCGCACTGGACGCTCGCCTTCCAACACTTCCACGGTGACTTTATCGCCCGATGAAACACCGAGCGATTTGGCGAGATTGGAGGAAATCACAAGTCCCTCGGGCGGTAACTCTACAGCGTGCTCGCGGATGTCGACGATGCGACGCAACTGACTGCGAGCCTCCAAGCCGATTATGGCGACGCGGCGAGAACGGTTCTCGAAGCGAATCTTGGCAGCTACTACGCGAAAAGGCTCGGAACGCAATACGCCCGGCAGTTGCGCTAGGGCGTCGCTGGCGCTTGACCCGTGAGGCTCGTTGAGCGTGACAGTCACGTCCTCGCGCGAGGCATTTTGAAACTGCACCTGGATCAGATAATCAATTGCGTCGTAAAAGTAAAAACCGACGATCAGGGTGGCACCGGCGAGAGACAGCGCGAAGAGCGAGATGGCCGCGCGCCAGGGACGCCGTTCCAGGTCGCGCAGGATCATGCGGGCGGATAAAGAGAAGAATCTCTGCAGCCCCAGCCGTTCCGCCACACCGGGCCGAAACCGGGCCGGCGCCTCGGGACGCATTGCTTCGGCAGCAGGCAGCCGGACGACTGAGCTGAGCGCACTGAGAGCGCCCAGACACGCGGCGGCGGCACTGATGAGAACTGCGGAACCGATCATGCCAAACGTCGAGACGAAGCGCAGATCCGGGAATCTGAAAAAATCCTGATACATCGTCGCCAGTCCACGACCGAGCCAAACGCCCAGCGGTGCGCCGATAACGGTGCCGAGAAAAACAGCAACGAGAGCAAACTTCAAATAATGAAAAGCGATGGAAAGGTTGCTGTAGCCGAATGCCTTCAGAAGTCCGATAGCGCCGCGCTGAGACTTCACCAAACGCGATAGTACGATGTGGATCAAGAAAGCCGCGATGCCGAGGAAAATCGTGGGGACAAAAATTCCGGTGATGCGATCCTGTGTGATTTCGTCCGAAACAAAACGATTCGAGATTTGATCGTAACGGCCGTAGGCGCCGAGGCCGCCGTATGGCTCCAGCAAAGTGTCCAGCCGGGAGATCACTTCAGGTTCGCTTGCGCCGGGAGCGAGACTGACCGCGACGTCGTTGAATCCCCCTTCCATATTGAACGCCGGGCCAAGCGCGGCGCGGCCCATCCAGATGACCCCGAAGCGGCGGTTGTCCGGAAACACTTCAGCGCCGCGAATTTCATAAACATATTCCGGCGAAATCGCAATCCCGGTAATTCGGAGGGGTTCCCACCGACCGTTGATCACCGCGCCGATCGTTTCTCCGACGCTCAACCTATTAGCCTTAGCGAAAGCTTCGCTGATCAGAACGTCGTTGCGGCGGTTGGGCTCGATGTAGCTGCCGCGCACCACGTGCAAGTCGTTCAATATGGGAGCACGGTCCTCAGGAATCGAGATGAGCCTGCCGAGGGCTGGTTCGCCCAGACCGGGAACATCCAGATTCACTTCGACGACGATGCGAGTTTGCGTCGAAGCCACTCCGGGAATGGCCGCAATATTGGACTTCAGGGAGTCGGGCGCGCGTTTCAGACTGGCAAAGACATCGGCGAAGCGATAGCGGCTGTAGTAGTCCCGCTGGGCCTGCAAAACCGACTGGTAGGCTCCTCGCATGGTGACGTACGTGGCAATCCCACAGGCGACGACCAAAGCCACCGTGAGAACCTGGCCGCGCATTTGCCAGAGGTCCCGGCGAAGTTTTCTGTCGAGAGCGGTCACGATCAGATCACCACGTCAATTCCGAAGGCGCGAGTTTCTTTTCGTTCCGGTGCTCCTCGACGATGAGGCCGCTACTGATACGGATTACACGATCGGCCATGCCGGCGATTGCAGCGTTGTGAGTGATCACCACGGTGATGGCCCGGAGCTGCTGGTTGACGCGTTCAAGGACTTCGAGCACCAGCTTGCCGGTCGGATAATCGAGCGCGCCCGTTGGCTCGTCACATAACAGCACTTCCGGCCGTTTGGCGACTGCCCGGGCAATCGCGACGCGCTGCTGCTCTCCGCCAGACATTTGCGCGGGAAAATGGTTCAATCTTCCTTCAAGCCCGACTAGACGAAGGCACTCCGCGGGATCGAGCGGATTCTTTGCGATTTCGGTGACGAGCGCGGTGTTTTCAAGCGCGGTGAGGCTGGCAATCAGGTTGTAGAACTGAAAGACGAAGCCGACATGTTCGCGACGGTATCGGGTAAGCTCGGATTCGCTGGTAGCGGTGAGGTCGTGATCGAGATAGAGGACTTCGCCGGACGTGGGCGTGTCCAATCCGCCCAGAATATTTAGCAAGGTGGACTTGCCGCTGCCGGAGGGACCGAGAAGTACGATGAACTCACCGGGGTACAGGTCGAGATTGACGCCGCGAAGCGCATGCACCTCCACATCTCCCATGCGATAGACCTTGGTAATGCCCCGCGCGTGGAAGACAGCATCTTGTGATGGGCTCCCAGTTCGCGTCTGCGGCCACACTGCGTGGCTACGCGCCATAGATGACCTGCCTGGCCCGCATCACTTCGACGGGTCCCCTTGCATGGACTGAGCCGGCTGCGCGCAGAGCTGCTCTATGGGCTTGCCGGGCTGGTACTCGATTTTCTTCGGCGGCTCGCAGCCCTCTTCGCGGCTGATCAGCAGGCTGGGCTTGTTCACATCTTCGCGTTCGGCCTGCGCGGTGATCGGGGCTAGCTCCTTCTTCATTTTTTCGAATGCAGAGCTTTGCACGATTGCCCGCGGGTTCGCCTGA
>JAGWRH010000206.1 GCA_028876695.1 Acidobacteriota bacterium
ATATTCGCGGCATCCGGCGAATACGGAACCGCCACGTCGATCAACGTGCCTGCCTCGTAGAGCCGCTTACTGCGGAAGCACATCCCCATCGGCGAGATGTCCTCGCAAACCGCCAGCTCGTCGTCCGCGCCCGGTTGTCTAATGCACGCCGTCAGGCGTGTCTTCAGCCGCATGCGTTTGCGCTCGCGCTGCTCGCCGCCCTCCGGAATCGCGTCCGGCTCCGCCCCTCGCCGCGCGCGCGGCCGCGACGTGAGCTTCTCCTCGTCCTCATGCGCGGCTTGCGTCCAGATGCTCGGCACGCCGCAAACTTTGCAGTGGCGCGCAATCCCGCGGTTGGATTCGAACCCGCGCAGCTCGATCTCGGTCAGGTAGGCCACCTCGCGGCTGCGGCAATAGGTGCATTGCAGCAGCATCCGCGCAATCGCCTCGCTCGATTCGGCGGCCGGCGGAAATTCCACGCCCCACAGATCGGCGTCTTTATCCAGAATTTCGATGCCGTAAAGGAATCCTTCCTTTTGCCGGCCGAACTCGCCCACCACGCGCGCGTCCGCCGCGCGATGCGCTTCCCCGGGAGCCCGCCTGCGCACGTGAATTTTCTGCTCTGGCTGCAGCTCCTTTTCAAACAGGATCACCGCCCCATGCCGGTTCAGCAGCAGCGTTTTGCTCGGTTCGGAAAAATCCTGGCCCTGGCTGTCCGTGCCGGAAATTTCAAGCAACAACGTCAACGAAACTCGGTCACTGCGGCGCGGCTGGAGCTGCGTCATCGGACCTCCCGTGGCGGGTCACTTTGAATTTTCGGGATCGTGACGCAAGCACCTAAAACTCAAATTGACCTGGCAGTCACAGAACCCCTCGGTGGGTCGGTTTGAATTTTCTGGATCGTGACACAAACAGTCGAAATTCAAACGGACCCACTACCCAGAACCCAAAACCGTGGACTTATTGCTGCACGCAAGATAGCATATCGTGCGGCGTCTCGTTCTACCGGACTGCCCGCGGCGCGGCACTCGCCTAAGTAACCTAAGCCTCGGAATCGCCGTCACATGAAGGTTCTTCCGGAGAAGCTCGGATGATGATCATGTTCATGCGCCTGCGCCGGAATCTCGCCACTGGCGTGCTCGCTCTAACCTCGGCGATTGCTCTTTTCGCCTTGATCGCTCCCTGCGCCCATGCGGATACTCAAGTTTCCGGCGCCGTCCGTGACGCGTCCCGCGCCGCAATTTCCGGCGCGCAGGTGGAGGTCCAGGCCGGTTCGTTCTCCGCTACGGTAACTACCGATGCCGATGGCAAGTTCTCATTCGATAGCGTCCCTGCGAATTCCGGCACGCTGATCGTCGGCGCGAAAGGTTTCCAGCAACTGAAGCAGGCGTGGAATAGCGTGAACGGCGCTCCGGTCGAATCCAACGTCACCTTGCAGGTGCTTTCGCTTTCGCAAAGCGTGATGGTCACCGCCAACCGCACCGCCACGCCGCTCGGCGAAACCCCCGCCAGCGATATCAAGCTCACGCAATCGAACCTGCAAGCGATCCCCGCTCTCACGCTCGACGACAAGTTGCGCCAGGTTCCCGGTTTCAGCCTCTTTCGCCGCTCCACCAGTCGCAGCGCCAACCCGACCACGATGGGCGTATCCCTTCGCGGACTCGGCGCCAGCGGCGCCAGCCGCGGCCTCGTGCTCCAGGACGGCATCCCGCTGAATGATCCTTTCGGCTCGTGGGTTTATTGGGACCGCGTTCCGGCCGCCTCCATCGATAGCGTCGAAATCGCCCAGGAAGGCGCATCCAGCCTTTACGGCAGCGAGGCAATGGCGGGAGTCGTTCAGTTTCTCACCCGGCCGCCGGAACCTGCGGGCGTCACGCTGGACGCCTCCTACGGAAATCAAAATACGCAGGATCTTTCTTTAGCCGCCGGCGGAGCGCTTGGCCATTGGTATTCCGCGCTCTCCGGCGAAGCCTTCCATTCCGACGGCTATTTTCTCACCCCGGAGTTCTACCGCGGCCCGGTTGATACCCGCACCGCTACGCAACACGGCGGCGCCGATCTTTTAATCGGACGCAAGATCGCCGAAGACAGCGATGTTTTCGCCCGCGGTTGGTATTTCGATGACTCGCGCAACAACGGCACCATCGGCCAGCGCAACAATATTCGTCTCGGCGAAGGCGCTCTGGGCGCGGACCTCGACCTCGGCGTGGCCGGCTCGCTCGCGCTGCGCCTTTA
>JAGWRH010000207.1 GCA_028876695.1 Acidobacteriota bacterium
CGTCCAGATCGGCAACGGAGCCGGCGAAAACGATTTGCTCGTGCACGACGAGCAGAATCCGTCGGCCGCCTATTCGTTTTTGCTCGCGCACATGACCGAGACGGAGGGGTTCCCCACCCCCATCGGGATTTTCCGTTCGATCAAGGCTGCGCCGTACGAGCAAATGGTGAACTCACAGATCCGGGAAGTTCAGGCGAAGCACGGAAAGGGCGACCTCGAAAAGCTCTTGCGAGCCGGCGATACCTGGGAAGTCCGCGCCTAGCCGATTCGGCGTTAGGCGTATTGGTTCTGCGGGTGCCCCATCCTTCGCGGTTTGTGCAAAGGCTGCGCGCGCTTTCCTTGCGTCCGTGCTTCCCTGCTGCTCTGCTTCGCCCTCCGCTACCGATTGCCCGAAAGCTTCCGTGCATGTAGTATCGCGGCCACGGTTTTCAGCCACTCGCTGTAAACGAGGTCTCTTCGATGAAGACGAAGCCGCTGGCCGGTACGGTCGTAACAATCCTCGCGCTGTTTGCGCTTACCGCCGTCCCATTGCTGGCTCAGGAAAAGATCGTCAATCCGCTCGACTACCCGCCGCCAAAGCCCGCGTTTGCCGGACAAACCAACGCCCCTGCGCCTGCCAAGCCTTCGCCTCCCGTCAACGTACAGGTGGTGATCACGCGATTCATGGCTCCTTGGGCGATGGCGTTCCTGCCTGACGGCAAGATACTGGTCAGCGAGCGCTGCGGATTCATGCGCGTCGCTTCGCTTGACGGTTTCTATTCCGCCCCGATCAAGGGCGTCCCGGACACGAAAATTGTAGCCGCGGAATCGTTGCACGACGTGGCCATCGATCCCGACTTCGTCCACAACCGGCTGATCTATTTCACGTATTTCGCGCCGCCCCCCGGAGAAGATCCCGGTGTGTGGCCGCTGAAATATTTCTACGACAATGTCTTCAATGCCCCGGTTGCGGTGCGCCGCACGATGCGCGTCGGCGAAGAGCGCCTGGCACGCGCGCGGCTGAGCGAAGACGAAAAGAGCCTCGAAGACGTGCAGGTGTTGCTCGACGGCGTGAATCGCCGCATCGTGTTCGCTCCCGATGGCACGATGTTCGTCACCGGCGCTGATCGCTTCCGCTTCTACGATGCCAACTACGACGGCGAGGACCACGAAGTCACCGACGCGGATATCCTCCGCAATTTCACCGGCCGCGTGATTCGCATCAACCGGGATGGCTCGATTCCAAAGAACAACCCGTTCCTGAACGATCCCACCGTGCTGCCGGAAACCTATTCCTACGGGCACCGCGATCCGGAAGGCGCGGCGATCAATCCGGCTACGGGCAAACTGTGGGTCGTCGAGCACGGTCCGCTCGGCGGCGATGAGGTCAATATCATTCAGCCAGGCGGAAATTATGGCTGGCCGAACGTCAGCTACGGCCGCCGCTACAATGGCATGCCGATCGCCGGAACGGGAGCGACGCAAAAGCCCGGAACCATCCAGCCCGTGTACTTTTGGTATCCCGACATCGCTCCTGGCAGCGCCATGTTTTACACCGGCGACATGTTTCCCGAATGGAAAGGCAATCTCTTCGTCGGCGGAATGGGGGCGCGAAGCCTGATCCGGCTGGTGCTCGATGGCAACCGGGTGGTGTCCGAAGAACGGCTGCTGACCAATCTCCACGAGCGTATTCGCGACGTGGTGCAAGGCCCCGATGGATCGATCTACATACTTGACGACGACGGGCAGCTCTTGCGGCTTACGCCGAAGAAGCAGTAGTGCCGGAGCTGACGCGGAATAATGCACGACGAGTATTGTCGCATCTTGCGAAGCTCCGCGCGCCCGAATATGCTACCGGCTGAATCGAGAGCGGATCGGGCGACCGGGCAGCTTTGGCATGCCATAGCAGTTAGGCACGTAGCTTCCCCCTTGCGATTCAAATGCGGAGGCCACTATGAAATCAAAATCGGGAAAGCGCCGGCGATCTGAAAACGGCGAATCGTCGGGCGGTGAAACGATCAACCGCCGGAAATTCATGGGCACGA
>JAGWRH010000208.1 GCA_028876695.1 Acidobacteriota bacterium
CCCGTTGAGCGTTACGCCCGACAGTGATTCGACGTGCGGCAATCTGATCGTGGACGAATGGCGTAGCGAGAAATTGTGGAAAGTTATCGTCGTGAATCTGGCCGGGGCTCCCTCGCAGGGGCGCGTACATTTCGGGCGGACGCTGACCGCGCCGGAATATGTGTTCCACGATGAGCTGAACGACGTCCGCTACGTGCGGAACGCCAGCGAGCTGCGCGACGTGGGCCTCTTCGTCCGCCGCGACGGTTTTGGCGCTCATGTCTTTGACGTTTCTCCGGTGCAATAGACGCGCTAACGGTGCGATTTTCCGCTTTCGGTGGGGCGGGCCGGCGACCTTCGCGCGGTTTCACCACCGCGCATTTCTGCTATTCTTTCGGTGGTGCGAAATTTTCTTTTGGCGCTGTCGATCCTGCTAGCCGCGGCCCTGTGCCTGGGTACGCCGCCACATGCGGGCGAGGCCTCGTCGCTTTCGCGCGCAGGCGATTTACAAGCGGCGCAGCAAAATTCGCTACCCGGTCAAGCAGCTGCGTCGCATCCGGAGCAAGCTCCGCCAGTAGGGCCCGCGCCGGCAAATCCCGGCGCCACGCCACAACCCACTGCGCCGAGTCCGCCGCCGATCGTGGTGCTCGATCCGGCTCACGGCGGGACGGACACGGGCGCTCGCGGCGAAAATGGGCTTGCTGAAAAGGACGTGGTTTTGCAGATTGCGCGCACTCTGCAAGCGCAGCTGATCACGCATGGCTTTCGCGTGGTGATGACCCGCAGCGACGATTCGAATCCTTCGTACGACGAGCGCGCGGCGATTGCCAACGGGTACCGCAACGCCGTTTTCATCACGTTGCACGTCGGCTCGTCCGGAAAAATTGGTACGATACGCGCCTTTTACGATCAATTCTGGCCGGCCACCGGGGCGGTGCCTTCGTCTTCTCTTCCGCTCGTCCCCGGCGCGAAATCAGCCGCGGCAGCGGCGAATCCGGGCAACCTGCTGATTTCCTGGCAGGAGGCGCAGCGGCCGTACGTGGCTGACAGCCAGCGCCTCGCCGATGCATTGCAGCTTCAATTCGCGCAATTGTTCGCGGGTTCGCCGGTCACGTCGAGTGCCGTTCCGTTGCGCGATTTGCGATCGGTGGCGAACCCGGCGGTGGCGATTGACATTTCCAGTATTGGCGCTCCGAGCGCCGAATCGCTGCTGGAGCTTTCCGGGCCGCTTTCGATCGCGATCGAAAAAGCCGTCGCAACATTTCAACGCGGCCAGGCGCCAAGCAAACCCTGATGCCGAGGAATATCAAACTCGCGATCGGCATCCTGGCGATCGCTGTGATTGCCGGACTGCTCAGCCTAGGCGGGCTGCGCAGGCACATGCAGGGGCTGCAAGTGAACCAATCGACCGAGGAGCAGGCGCGCCGCGCAGTGCTGGAGCCGCCGATTTCCACGCCGACGGACCGCCCGGCAGAGGCAGAAATTTTCTGGGCGGCGGGGCCCGGCAAAGTGGCGTCGACGGCAATCGAGCTACCGCTCTCGGCCGATCCGGTGGAACGTTCGCGCCAACTTCTGCAAGCGCTGATCGCGAATCCGCCCACGCCGGAAGAGCGGACGCTGCCGGCGAGCACTACGGTATTGGGGTTTTACATCCTGTCCGATGGGACGGCGGTGGCGGATTTTTCCGACTCACTCGCCGCCGAAACGCCTTCCGGGATACTGAGCGAGTCGGTTGCCGTAAATTCCATCGTGCGCACGTTGGCGGCAAATGTTCCGCAGCTCCGCCGGCTGAAGATTCTGATCCACGGGCAAGAAGTGGATACGCTCGCGGGTCACGTGGATTTGACGGGATTCTTCGATTTGAATCCGGCGTCCACGCAACCGGCCTCCGACGCTTCAGGGGCTACCGTTCAACCGCAACAGCAGACGCGGGCTTCGGGTGCGGCGCCGGTGACGCCCAGTGCGAGCCAACAAACGGCTGCGGCGGGAAAAATCGCGACGGGATCGGCGAAAGCTCCGAAATGACCGGCGATCGCTTATCACACCGGCAGAATCAGCGCGCTTTGGATTGACACGACTCGCCAGGGTCGGCAAACTGACGCAACCGAATTGCGTGAATCGGTGACGCTAAGAACTTTAGAAAGGAACTTCGTTTTGCGAACCGACGGACGCGGCCCAAACGATCTTCGGCCCATC
>JAGWRH010000209.1 GCA_028876695.1 Acidobacteriota bacterium
CAGTTCCGCGTGGGCGCCTGCCGAGCGCTCGGTGAAATGAGCGATATAGCGGGTTTGCTTCGTATAAAAGACAAAGACGGGGATGGCTCGCGATTTGCCGTAGTTGGTGAGGAACTCGTCCATGATGTCGGGATTCTGATCGCGGAGAAAAATGCGCAGGTCCGTGCCCGTTGCTTGAGCGATGCGGGCGATGGTCGGCAGCTCGCGATAGACATCGCCGCACCACGCTTCCGCCAGTGCAAGAATTCGAGCGGGGCCATTCGGCAGCGCGGCAGCTTTTCTGAAAAATGAGAGGTCGTCGGCGGTGAGGGCCGGATCGTTGTAATACAACTCGAATTTGTCGCGATTCACGGTGGCTTGCGCGAGGAAATCCGCATACCGCAGCCCCTGTTCAAAGCGCTCCGGAGTGACGACAGACGTTGCTTCGAGCATGAAGGTCCTTCCCAAGAGTCGACGAGAGAATAAATTTTAACATACGACGCGAAGCTAAACCGATCGCGGCCATCACCTTCCGGAGTCCGGCGGCGGGCCGGTTTCAGAGCGAGGCGCGCCGGAGCCGGGAGCGCCGAGCGGTTCAGAGCGCGGGCCATAGTGCGGGATGGTGCGGCCGAGCTCGTAGGAGCCGAGATCCGGAGCGCGGCCGGTGAAGTCGTCGTTGATCGTGGGCAGCAGGACACCCGCATCAATTGCCGCCGAGCTGGGGCGCAGGCGAAAATCGAAATCCTCGGGATCATAAAGGCGCTGCGGATCGGATTTATCCGGCACCGGAACCTTCGCGAAAACGTCGTAGTCGATCAAAACGCTATGCTGCTCCTGACCAGTTGCTTGCTGGAATTCACGCAGAGTTTTGAAATGACGAGAGACGAGTTTGCCCGCATATTCCGCTGCGACGCTGAAGGCCGGCGAATTCCATTCGAAGGAATCTTCCGCGCCAGGATTGGGACGATATCCGTTGTAATCGGACGACGAATAGTTGGTGAATGTGCTGAGATTGAAAATGGGTCCCGCCCAGGCGTCGCCCAAAATTAAGTTATTCAGAAAATGAACGTTCGATGCGGGACCAAAGAGGCGTCCTTCTCCGACGAGCGTGTTCTGATATATCAAGACGCCGGCGGGCGTATCGATCAGCTTGAGCGGGCCGCCGGTGGTCGTGTTGTAAACCACGTTTTGATAGAAGTACAGCGGTCCGCCAAACGCAGGCTGGGCGCTGAGAGCGCCACCCGCGGAATTAAAGCAGCGATTGCGGAAGACGCGAATATTGTGCGCGCCGCCATCGGCCTCGATGCAGTTGTCGGCCATATTGTAGATGTCGTTGTTGTAGAAATCGATTGAGACCGGCACGCGGCCGGGAATTTCGTTCGGGGTGCCGTCCGGATCGCCATACGTGGCGATATCGATGCCGTCGTGCCAGTTGGCGACGTAGTTGTAGGCGACCACGTGACCCTGGCCGTAGATTTTGACGGCGTATTCGGAAGTGATCGGCGCGGGGTAACCGGGAAACTTCGCCCAGACGTCCGGGCGCCACCAGCTTTGCAGCTTTTCCGGGTTGTGGCGGCCAATGAAAACATTGTCGGCGATGTAGAAATCCTTCGAGCCGGACCAATCGTCCTCGACGGCGCGCCCGACGTTGTAGATGCGCGAATGCTTCAGGGTGAAGCCGCTTGAACCGGCGATGTTTTTGTATCCGAGCAAGAACGCAACGTTGGTATTGCGAACGGTGATGCCTTCGAAATAATTGTAGTTCGCGGCCATCAGATTAAAGAGCACCTGATTGCCATCGCCATCGAAGATCACCTCGCCGTCGCGCGCGCTTTTGATGACGATGGGCCGATCGGGCGTGCCGCTTTGCGTCAAGTAATACGTGCCATCAAACGGAGTGCCGTATGCCGCGAGCGTGCGGTCAAATCCGCTATAGACGAAGCGGTTGTCTTTATACACGCCGCCGTGGACGAGGATGATGTCTCCCGGCTGCGCGCGCGGCGGCATCACGTTCGAGTGGTCGGATTCATCCGAGCCCATGTAGTACGCTGCGAGCAAGCCGGTGAACGCAGGCTGCTGCCGCGGGCCTTTGTAGCCGAAGGGATAAACGTTGTAAACGTGGCCGCCTGAAGAGGGCTCCGGCTCTTTGCGCGTGCGCACGATCACGGTGCGGACGGCGCGGCCCTTCACGCCGTCTGGGTCGGAGAGCGCGAAGCGGCATTCGTATTCCGTGTCCGGCTGCAGATTGAGCAGGCTTCCGGCGAACATGTTGGGCGCCACATAGCTGAAATAATGGCGGCCGCCATCGCGCGGAATACCGCCGGTAACTTGTTCGCCATCGAGACGCAAAAGGGGCAAGCCCTTGCGCCACTGCGCGTCGCCTTTTTTGCGGAAGCTGACATCCACGCGCGCGTTGCGGTTTGCGTCGCCCGAAATGCGCCATTCGAAGCCGAGTGAAACGAGCGTGGGACGCTCGACGGTGAAGGGGCCAGCAATCGTTTTGTTTTGCGCGCGAGCAGACCCCGGAAAAAGCACCGCGGCAACAACCGCGGCTGCCGCTAAGCAACAAGTTCGAAGCCGGGGTTTTCCGCAGTATTCGAGGCTGCCGCAGCCGCTCACTGCCGTTGCACTTAACATCGCTAGGCCCCCTTCCAAAGCAGAGAAGATAACCCAAGAAACGAGGATTTGCGCGCGGCTGGCTAAAACAAAACCGGCGCGGCTGGTCGCCGCGCCGGGCACTGATTCGTCGGAGGTTACGTTTGTGACGCGCCGTGCTAGTTGTTGTCCCCTTGGAGGGGAACATCCGGAAGGACCTGCGTTCCCTGCTTCCGCACCGCCTGCAACTGATCTGGATCGAGGCCAAGCGCCTGCAGAATCGTGGGAGCGATCTGACTCGTTTCCACGTAGCTGCTCACCGTCCGGGAATCAAACGACGGGTTCGAAAGCAGCATCATCACGTTCGTGTCGTCCTGCGAGAACCCACCGTGCTCGGCCTGCTTCTTGCTGCTGCCGGAGTAGGTGACGCCGATGTTCGGAGTGACGATGATGTCCGGCGTGCGCGGGTCGCCATAGGGCGGCAGGCCAGGCTTGCCAAACGTCTGAAAAAGGACGCGCCCTGAGAGAATCTGTCCAATTCCCGCGATGTTGTTGGATGCCGGCGACTGCGATTCGAGCATCTGGACCGCGTCTTCGGCGCTGCAATTGCCGTTGAGCCAGATCAAGGAAATATCATCCTCGGTCGGGCCGATGCCGGTGGAATTCGAGGGCGATTCGGATGCCGGCAAACAACCGGCGTTGTCCAGAATCGTGGCCGGCGACGTGGTGACCGGGCCGCTGTCGGTAATGCCGGTATAGCGCGCCGAGTCGATAGGCGATTGGCCGTGCTTCGCGGAGATCACGATCAGGGTCGAGTCGAGCAGGCCGCGGCCTTTCAGCGCTTCCACCATTTTGCCGATCGAAGAATCGGTGAATTCGATTTCGCTGAGCAGCGCCGGTGACGGCGTGCCAATGGAGTCAACGTAGCCGCCTTTTTCGCCGAGGGATTTTTCGATGAGTTTCTGGCCCACGCTTACCGTTTGGAAGTTCATCCCGAAGAGTTCCGGCGTCGGCGCGGGCTTCGTGCCGTTGTGATTCTTGCCGTTGATCCAGTTCAGCACGGCTTGGACTTTCAGGCCGTCGTAACATTGGATGTTTTGGAAGCTGTCGGTCCAAGCGTCCGACGGCTTTGCAGCCCCCGGATCCGGCAGCGGATCGCATCCCGATACTCCGGGCAGATTCGCGGGAATGGAATTGATTTCCGGCCCATAAAAGTCGTCCACATTGGTTCCATTGCCAGGGCCCGAAACCGACAAATAGACGGGGTGCTTATCGGACCATGCCGTGTAGCCGCCTGCCGCGTGAATTACGCCGAAAATCGTATTGGCTCGGACGAAATTCCAGGGATAGACGGGAGCGCAATTGTGCGCGGGATCGCGGGCGAGCTTGCCTGGATCGATGGAGAGGATGCCGCCATCGACTCCGGCGGGTGCGCCACCGTTCAGCTGTGTCTGATCAATATCAACGCCCTCTTCATACTCCGCGGTGGATCCAGTCGGCGGAGCCCCAGGAGTGCAGGCGCCAGCGGCAACACCGTTGCCGGTGGTAACTGCGGGAGGGTCAAGCGAACGATCGTATCCGACGTCATAATAGACGCCCATCAGGCCGGGCGTCGCACCGGTGACGATGGACATGAGGCCGGGGAAGGAGTCGGACGGCTTGGAAGTGGAAGTATTGACGAAATTAACGCCGGTTTCGGCCAGAGCGGCAAGGTGCGGGCAGTACGGCAGGCTGCCGTTGACGCCGCTCAGGCCTTTCGAGCAATTGACAAAATCGACGCTGTGCATGCCATCGATGCTGATCAGTAGGACATGCCGAATTGGATGGGCGCCGTTGTTGTTCGGGTGATCGTGGCGCGGCAAAGCGTTAATGCAAGGCGCTGCGGCTGTTGCGAACATCAATGCGGCGGCCGCGAACGCAATTTTCCACCGACTGCTGAGCGACTCGAGCATTCTGACTTTTCTCCTGTCTGTGATCTACAGCGGCGGACGCAAAGCTAACAGCCGTCTTTTATTCCTGCGTAACACGAGTATGAATATCGGGAAAAGAAACGATGACCTGGGAGCGGCCTTAACGCCGGGGCGGGAAGCTGCCCCGCGCATCACGCCCCGTCGGTAGGCTAATGGCTGGGAATAAAGACGCGATGGGGATAGAGCAGCCTCACGTGGGCCTGTTCGGTGCGGATGCTGATCGGGCGGAGATCGCCCTTCGCTTTCGCGCTCGCCGGAGCCTCGAAGGTGACGAGGTACTGATTTTGCAGGATGGTATTAAGCTGGCCGAGGAACGGCTTGAAGGAAACCGGCGTAGAAACGCCCTGAAAAAACGCGTCGCCACCTGATTCGGAAGTCAAGTGGCCGAGGTTGCCCTGCGCGATCATCCCGAAAAAGCTGAGACCGAGCCGCAGCGGGCCGACATAAATGCTATAGACGTTGACGCCCGATCTCTGCACGTCGTTCACCGCCGCGTCGAAGTAGGGGTCCTGAACACCGGGCTCGAGGCGGTCCAGGCCGCTCGTGAGCATCAGGACTTCACGACGCGGCGCATCGCCGGGCCATTTCTTGACGAGGTCGCTGAGCGAAAGATAGATGCTCGGCGACGAGCCGGCGCGACCGCCTAGCGGAAGCCTCAGCCTCCTCGCAACCTCCGCATGATCGGTGCTGAACTTAGCAGCCGTGGTAACGGTGCCGAATTGAGCGTAGAAGATGCCGATCGAAACGTCGCTCGGCTGCTCTTGCATGAAGTTTTTCAAGTCCTGGAATTGCAACCCGATGGCGCTGGGCGCAACCGCATCGTCGATCAGAATGGCAAGTTCGAGTGCGCCGTGCCCGGCTTTGGCTGGCTCCCAGCCGGTGACGTTGAGCTTGGTCTTCGCGGAGTAAACGGTCACGTCGTCTTTCATTATCGGAGGCGGCGGACTGTAATCAGGGCCGAGAGCGGTCACAACCGCATGGACGGAGACATTCGATGCGCCGGCCTGCGCGCGGGCAAATGCCGGAACAGCAATCAGTAGGACGATGACAGCGGCGAGCACCAGGGCGGCTGAGCGATAGCGCGTGTACATGTAAAGCCCTCCTTAAGGGGGATGCGATGGAAGGGCAGGAAGATGCACGAGCGTGCGGCGAATGCGGGCGTGGAGCGGCCGAACGGGATAGCGGAGTTGGAAGCCGCGCGGCTGGACCTCACATGCGCGGAAAGCCGCACGCAATAATGCTTGATCGGTCCTGCTAATCAGCCTTTGGCGCGGGTGGTTCGTAGAATTCCGCGAATGCGCCGACATCCGGATCGCGGAAGAGCGCCACGCGATACCCGGTGGACATGGTGACGATGCCGTCGGAAACCATCTGAACCTCGGCGCCTTTCAGCCGGGCGACGAAATTGTCTATATCGGTGACTTCGAATCCGACGCAGTTCACTCCGCTATCGGTGATTTTGTAGGGCTGCACCGGGCGGCCGCGGTTTTCGTACTGCACGAATTCGAAGCGCATGCGGGCACTGGGATCGTCGGCCAGCGGAAACATCGTATTGATGATGCGCATCACGTTGCCATGCGCTCCGACGGCAGAATCAAGAAAATCGCCGGCGATCCAATTGCCGACAGGCGGAATTTGCGCGCCGAGCAGCGCGCCATAGAATCCCTCGGCCTTGTCGAGGTTTACGATGACAATTCCGATGTGATTGAACCCGGGAGGATTCCCCTCGCGCGCCGGGCGGCCGCCGGCGGCAGGAACGGCCGGGCTTGCGCCGACGATTTCGACGTCCATCCCATCGGGATCGGTGATGTAAGCGATGGTTCCTTTGGTCTGGCCCGGGGCAGCGATTAACTTCCCGCCCCACGTCTCCGACCAAAGCATGTTGTTTTCTTCCAGCTTGGCCCAGGTAGCATCGGCATCGGGCACGGTGAGGTCGATATGCATCTGCGCGGGATACCAAGGCTTGCCGCGCGCGGCATCACGCCGCGGAACACCGCGAAATTCACGCAGGTAGAGCGTAAACGGCATTTGCTGGCCGAGATTGCTATTGAGTTGCAACTTGGCCATGCGCGACTCGACGCCTTTGATGCCGTAAATCTGGTTGAAAACTTTGTCCACGTGCCAGGCTGGATTTACGCCGGGAACTTCGGTGAAGCCCAATAGCTTGTAAAACTTCACGGAGCTCTCGAGATTCGACACCATGCGCGCATCGAAGCCAATTCCCACCACATGACCCTTGCTCATATTGATGAACGACGGGAAGGCGGGCGCGGAGTTTTGCGCGCCGACGCAGGGCGCAACTCCGAATAGCATCGCGCAGGCCGCCACGATAAACGCGGCGCGGCGAGCGAACGACGAGCGCAAGTCTCCTCGATGATTCACGGCAGCCCTCCCCTGTAGCAGCGGCGCGGATGATCGATCACGCCCACGCACGATCGAGCGTATGGATTTAGCACGCTTCAGAACGTGTGTCCAGATTTTTGGCCGCATCTGACCGAGTGGTGAGCATCAGTCCCGCGCCGTCGCATTCAGGTTTGCGTGAACTTCGGCTGAGCCGGCTCCTCGTCCAACGAAGACGCGCAAACTCCAGTCGCCCCGATGCGGCAGATTGATTCTGCCGGACTCGAGCAGCTTCAAACTGGACGTCTGGCTGGTAGCCGGCATGGCGGTGGGTGGATGGTTTGGAACGCTGGGATCTTCGATTGCGAGGCGAATGGGCGCGCCGACAATCGGCTCGCCCGTGTCCCGGTCTTGAACCAGAACCGAAACGTCACATGGTCCGGCGGAGAGCGGATCGGGTTCGGTCAGAACGGTAATGCGAAACGGACCTGAAATTTGCTGTATGCGGACCACATTACCATCCGTATCGATTCCGCTTGGGGCTAGGTAACCATACGCCAGCACACCGAGCGGCAAAATCAAGATGAGCGCGGAGAAAGCGAGACGGCGAAAGCGCGATTCGGGCATTCGCGGTCCGTGCCGCGCTGGAACATGCGTACCGCGTTGCGGCGCGAGCAGCTTTGCCAGCATGAAAATCGCTGGAAGGACAAAAGCAAACCCGCCCACGAACCACATCACCACGCCTGCGAGGACTTGGTCGCTGATGGCGGAAAGAGTACCGAGACGGGGAAAAGTCAAATACGGCGCGTACAGAATGCGTCCAGAAAAAACCAGAAATGCGGAAACGATTGTGTTCACGAAATCCGCGAGAATCAAGTACACGGGCACGGTCCAGCGCGGCCAGCGCACTCGGCTCGGCCATGGCTGAACGACCGGCCACCAGAACAAGATCGAGGCGATGAGGAACGTGGCATGCTCGAGCTCGTGCCAGCCGTCAGAGCGTAACGCTAAATCGTACGGACCGGGCAGATGCCAGCCAAGCATGGCAGTCGAGAGCGCAAGCCAGCAGAAAGCCGGATGCGTGATCCGCCGGAAGAATCGCAGCACAGGCGGCCAGCGCAGTACCGGCGCCAGCACGCGTCGCGCGAACGGCCGAGGCAATCCGCGAAATAGCGGGAGCATCGGGTTGCCGAGGAGAACGAGAGGGGGAACGACCATCATGAGGATCATGTGCTGGCTCATGTGGTCGGTCAGGGAAAACGAATCGAGCGCATCGATCGGCGAGCAAAGCGCGATTTGTAACGCGGCGATCCCGCCGGTGAACGAAAGCATCCGCCAAGCTGGAAAGCGGCTCGGGACCACGCGGCGAAGCACGAGCCATCCGCGGACGTACAAAAGCACCGCGAGCAGATCGAGCGCCGTAACCCACGGAGGAAACGACCAGGACGCGAGAATTGCCTGTTGCGGAGACAACGTCATTTAAGCTTCGATCATGCCGGCTGCAGTTACGTTCGCGTGCGGTAATTCCACGCAGAAGCCGGCGGGTCAGTCGCGCGAATCGCCATCGCCCATCATTCCCGGGGATTCGACTCCAGCGCGAACGGAAAAAGGGTACTGCCACGTGGGCACGCGAACCTGACGCACGACCACCACGCCGGCCACCAGTCCAAACGCAATCTGGGATGCGAGAAACCAGAGCCAGTCGATGTGCTGATTGAGCACTGGATCGACGATGCTTAAGATGCTGTGCAGCAGGCCGGTCCAGACCAGCGGCGCGAAAAGGCCGCCTAGCAAAACGGGCCGCCGCGGCAGCATCGGCAGCAGCGTCCCATAGAGCAGGCCGACCAGAACGCAGGTGGTGATGTGCAATGCAGTGGCCACGAGTAGCAATTCGATATGAAACGCTTCCATTTCGGGAGCCGTGACCTGAACGTGCGCATACACGACGGCGCCGAGCAAATTGATCGGATACCAAATGCTGCGATGACTCACGACGCCATAGAACATCGCCAAAAGCGCCATGGCTACGCCGCCGGCCAAACCACCTTTGATTCCGGCCGAAATTGGATAAATTTCGAGTGGCAGGCGCGCGCGCGCCAATCCTCGCGGCGCCATGCGGGCCACTTTGCGGCGCGAACTGACGATCACGATTTCCTGCGGTACCACGATGACTGGTACGTGGCGCTCTTGAGGCAGAACGTCGCGAAACCAGCCGACGCACGCCGCGACGGCGATTAGCGCACCCAGAAAAGTTACGTATCCGCTGGAAATCACTCCGCCGGCGATCAGTGCAAGTCCGACGGCGAGCAGCACCGGCCAACCCGTCGGTGACGGGAGATTCACTTGGTCGTGCACGCTGCCGCGAGGCGCTGATTGCGAATGCGAAGTCATATGTTCCTCACCGCGAGGCGCGGACTCGCATTCGCAACGTTGCAATGAGTGCGCGGGCCACGCGTCATCGGCCCAACCCGTATACCACCGTGAACACGACCACCCACACGGCATCCACGAAATGCCAGTACATCGCAAGAATTTCGCAGCGTTCGCTATGCTCCTGCTTCACTTTCCCGAAGAGAGCGAGAATCATCACCGTGGCCAGCGCGATCAGGCCGACAGCTACGTGCGACGCGTGCAGGCCGACGAGCGAATAAAACGTTGTGCCGAAAAGGTTCGTGTGAATGGTGAAATTTTCCTGGTAAATGAAGCGGTGCCATTCGCGGCCAGTACCGACCAGAAAAATTGTCCCGAGCATGAGCGTAACGAACCAGAACAGACGAAAGAGCGCGAGCTTGCCGCGGCGCAATGCGCTGGTAGCCCAATGCATGGTAGCGCTGCTGGAGAGCAGGCAAATCGTGGTGATTACCGGGACGGTGAGAATTTGCTTCGGCGTAGGACCATCGAGGCTCGTGCCCATGTAAACGAGGTAGGCAATGACGAAAATCAGGAAGATCGCCGACTCTGCCGTGATCAGGCACCACATCCCCACGCGTCCGCGCGAGAGCGGACGCAATTCGGCGGCTTCATCCGCAAAGGTGGCCGGAGTGGCGCTCATCGCGCGATTGCTTTCCGCGGCCCTCGTGCCGCAGGCGTAGTCTCTCGCACTTCATTTTCTCCGTAAAACGTCATTCGTATTTCCAGTCCGGATCTTCCGGATGCTTGATGTCCCAAAGCGGCCGCCGGCTGCGCACGGCCGGAACGCTACTGAAATTATATTCCGCCGGCGGCGAGGTGGTGGCCCATTCGAGGGTCCACGCATCCCACGGATCGTTGCCCGCGAGCGCGCCGCGAAAATACGAATGCACGATGTTGTAAACGAAAATCAGAATCGCCGCGGCCTGGAAGATCACGCCGATCGAGGAAATCATGTTCCATACGCCCCAGCCTCGCCCCGCCTGGTACGTGTACACGCGGCGCGGCATTCCCAGCAGGCCCGGGACGTGCATGAAATCGAACGTCAGATGAAAGCCGAGCACGAATATCCAGAAGTGCCATTTGCCCAGCTTTTCGCTCAGCATGCGCCCGGTCATCTTCGGGAACCAGTAGTAGAACGCGGCAAAAATCGCGAACAAAATGCCGCCGACGATGATGTAGTGAAAATGCGCGACCACGAAGTACGAATTGTTGAGCTGCCAATCGAATGGAGCGGTGGCCAGCATCACGCCGGTCAGGCCGCCAATCAGGAACTGGAAGAGGAACCCGATGCAAAAAAGCATCGGAGTGGCGAAGCGGATTTTTCCGCCCCACATCGTCGCAAGCCAGTTGAAAATCTTGATACCCGTGGGGACAGCCACGACCATCGTCGTCAAAACGAAAAACGCATTGCCGTACGACGGCATGCCCACTGTAAACAGATGGTGCGCCCAAACGCCCAGGCTGACAAATCCGATTCCGGCAGTTGCCGCGACCATCGCCGGATAACCGAAGATCGCCTTGCGCGAGAAAACCGGAAGCACTTCGGAGATGAACGCGAAACTTGGGATGATCAGGACGTACACTTCCGGATGCCCGAAGATCCAGAAGAAATGCATCCACATGACCGGCTGGCCGCCGGCCGCGGGATCGAAAAAGTGCCCGCCAAGAAACCGGTCAGCCATCAACATCAGCTGCGCCGCCGTGAGCGGGCTGATGGCAACCAGTATCAAGCCACCGGTGACCAGGTTCATCCACGCAAAAAGCGGCATTTTGCCCAGCGTCATTCCAGGGCAGCGCATACACAGAACGGTGGCAATGAAATTCACGGCCGCGCCGATGCTCCCGATTCCGGCAAGCAACAAGGATAGATTCCAGAAATCGGTGCCGTGGCCGGGCGAGAAGGCGGGCGATGTGAGCGGCGCATAGGCGAACCATCCGACCGCGGGCGCGTCGCCCCCATGTAATAGCGAACCGCCGGTGAAAAAACTGGCGTAGAGCAAAATGCCGCCGAATGCGGTCATCCAGAAGCTGAATGCGTTTAACCGCGGAAAAGCCATGTCGCGCGCGCCGATCATCAGCGGGACAAAGTAATTTCCAAAGCCGATCAGGATCGGCATGGCGACGAAAAATATGCCCGTGGTGCCGTGCATCGTAAAGAGCCGGTTGAACGCGTCGGCCGAAAGGAACGTCGATTCCGGTCGCGCCAGTTGAATGCGCATCAGAATCGCTTCGCACCCCATGATCACCAGGAAGATCAACGCGTAGACGATGTACATCATGCCGATCTTCTTGTGATCGACGGTGCACAACCAGTCGAGCAGCAGGGAACGCGATTCGGTTCGCGGCAAAGGAACGGCTATTGAGTCGGCGGCCATATCTGCCTTACTTAAGCGTCTCCAAATACGCGGTGATCTGGGTCAACTGCTCGTCGGTCATATCGACCTTGGGCATCAGCGCCCCCTCTTTCATCGCCGGCGGATCCTGAATCCATTTGCGAAGATTCTCGGGAGTATTCGGAAGTATGCCGGCGGCGATCGTGTCGCGGCTCATCAGATGCGTCAGGTCTGGGCCCACTTTACCGGCGGCCATCGTTCCGCGAATCGTGTGGCAGGCGAAACAAGCCTTGGCGACAAACAGCGCGCGGCCCGCAGCCGTCGAGGGATCGTTGACGGCCGGCTGCTCCTGTTCGTGGACCCAGCTCTGAAAATCGTCCGGCGACTGCACGTAAACGCGCAGAAGCATATTGGCATGCGCGGTGCCGCAGAACTGCGCGCATTGTCCCAGGAAGATTCCGGTCTGATGCGGATCGATCCAGGTGGTATTCGGATGATTGGGGATCAGATCGGTCTTACCGGCCAGTCGCGGGACCCAAAAGCTGTGGTCGACGTCCGCGGAGAGCAAACCTAAATACGTCGGCACCGCATGGCCGGGATCGCTGATCGGGACGTGCAACTCGTTCGCCGTCGAAAAGTTGTACTGCGGGTAGCGGTACTCCCACCAGAACTGATGTCCCACGGCAGTCACCTGGAGCGCGTCAGCCGGGGCGCGCGCATCTTGAACGCGATGGATAACCTGCGCGGTGCTCAAGAAGAGCACCACCACAATCAGCACGGGCAGCACCGTCCAGGCCAGCTCCATTTGGTTACTGCCATACACCTGGGCGGGCTCGTGACCGTCGTCGTCCTTGGGCTCGCGGTACTTGATTACCGCGTAAGCGAGCAGACTGAATACCACCACGAAAATGGCGCCGGTTATCTCGAGCACAAACGCGGAAATACGAAAGATCGATCGCGCCGGCGTCGAATCGGGAGCGAAGATGTTGGTCGGGCTGAACGGAGCGGGAGTCGCCGCGGCAAATACGGCAGATGCGGAACAAAGGGCGGCAACACACGCGCGTCCTGCGCGCCAAAGCCAAACCCTCAGCCGGAATTTCCGCACCTATTCGCCTCCAGCGACAATCCCGCGCGGGGCCGCCTCCGCGGCCGCAACGCGCAAATGCCCTTAACGAAGCGCCCTACGCTAGTCTGGGGAGGAACTTGCGTCTGTGACTTACGTCACCGTGGGCTGACCAGCTATTCTGGCACGACCGCCCAAAAATTCTAGCGCGAGACCGAAAAATATTGCGCGCTGTCGAGCGGCTGGACGGGGAAAGCCGCACCCAACGAAATCCAAACCGAGGAGCGGCGGTAAGAAAACGCGCCGTGAGCCGCGTCTCCCGTCGTCTTGCGTCGTGTTGCGTCTAGGCACATTCCCGCCACAATGCTAAAATGTGCGGGCGTCGGGCCTGTAGCTCAGGTGGCTAGAGCGCACCCCTGATAAGGGTGAGGTCGACTGTTCAAGTCAGTCCAGGCCCACCAACGTCTTCTCCGTTAGAATCCCACCCGCGAACGCCGTCCGCAGGCGGTCGCGACGAGTGTACGCCAGCGGTGTGCGGCCCTCGGCTACATCGGCAGTTCCTCGATTTCGTCATACCAGCGGGTATCGCAAATGTAGGTTCGCCACAGGTTAGCGGCGAGCAGTCCGCCGGATTAGCCTGTGCCGAAGGACCGACGCAAAGTGTCACTTATATGCGCCTGTGATTGTCAGTTGGAAACAGGCCGAGGAGGGCGCGTTTTCCCCTGGTAAATGGCTATGCTATAAGTAATGGGCTGGCTCCAACGCCGAGGAAATTGTGCCATTTATCAACTTTCCCGCACGGGAAATCAACTGCAAACTTGTCTATTACGGTCCCGGCCTCGGCGGGAAAACCGCTAATTTACAATGGATTTACGAGCACACCGGTACGGCGCAAAAGGGCAAGATGGTTTCTCTGGCTACCGAAACCGACCGTACGCTTTTCTTCGATTTCCTGCCTCTCGACCTCGGTACCGTTCGCGGGTTTAAGACCCGGTTTCATCTTTACACTGTTCCCGGGCAGGTCTTCTATGAAGCCAGCCGGCGCCTGATCTTGAAGGGCGCAGACGGCGTGGTTTTCGTAGCCGATTCGCAGGAAGAGCGGCTCGACGCCAATATCGAAACGCTTGAGAACCTGCGCGAGCATTTGAAGGATCACAATCTCGATTTCGGCACGATTCCCTATGTCTTGCAGCTCAATAAACGCGACCTGCCGAACGTATTGCCCGTTGCGGAACTGCAGAAGCAATTGACCGTGAAGGGCGAGCCCGCGCTCGAGGCGGTGGCGGTGACGGGGCAGGGCGTGTTTGATACGCTTAAAGAGCTGGCCAAACAAGTACTCGCGGAACTCAAGAAGAACGCTTAATTCCGGCGAGCCATTCCAAAGGGATTTCAGGCCCGAACCTGATGAAAATAAATACGGGAGGCAAAAGCCTCACGGCTCCTGCCTCCCGGGGTGGGTGGGGTTTGTTGCCAGACACCCAGTAGGAATTTTGGTGTTCCGCGCCTGGGCATCCGAGCAAACCGGCTTTAAGCCGGTGCCACGTATACGCCACACTTACCACTGCCGGCTGCGGGTGTCAACTTTTATCGTTTGTCACTGGAAGTCATAGAGCTGGTCGCCGGGGGACTTACCATTTCTGGCGACCTGAAGAGCTGATTCACCATGATGATCCAGGGTTTCGCGATCCCGCCGCGCCAGCTCACGCGCAGAGCAGGGCTTCAGCAGGATCGGCAGGCCGCACCGGCGGACGCGATCCAATCGCGAAATATCGGGGCTGTAGCCGGTCCGCAGGATTACAGGCCATTCCGGGTTCTCTTCGTGAATGCGGGCGAAAACCTCAGTGCCGCTGAGCTTCGGCAGCACGACGCCGAGCAACGCCAAATGGATATGTTCGCGGTGTTGAAGTTGCAAGGAGCTTCATGGCCGTCGACGGCTACGACCACGTGATAGCCTAGGCCTGCAAGCGTTTCGGCGATCCGCTATCCGCGCCGCTCCAACGGAATATAGCTGCGCAAATCGTGGCCCAGATACAACTGGCGCGGTCGCGAGATTTTCTGCTCCGGATCGAGCAGCATCTCCTCCCATTGCGCGATCCAGCCGGAGGTGCGCGGTATGGCGAAGAGCACCGGGAACATGGTCACCGGGAAACCCATCGCCTGATAGATCAAGCCGGTGTAGAAGTCCACGTTCGGGTACAAACGCCGGGTCACGAAGTAATCGTCTTCGAGCGCGATGCGTTCGCATTCGAGTGCGATGTCGATCAGCGGATTGCGCCCCAGCACATCGAAGACTTCGTACGCGATTCGTTTCACGATCCGAGCGCGGGGATCGTAATTCTTGTACACGCGATGCCCGAAACCCATCAGCAGTTTCTCGCCCGCTTTCACCCGCTTGATGTAACCCGCCACGTTGTTTACGGAGCCGATCTCGACCAGCATCCGCAAGACCTGTTCGTTCGCTCCGCCATGGAGCGGCCCGTAAAGCGCCGCCGTCGCCGCCGCGGTTGCGGAATACGGATCGACATGCGAACTGCCCACGCCGCGCATCGCTGTGGAGGAGCAGTTTTGCTCGTGGTCCGCATGCAGAATGAACAGAATATCCAGCGCGCGCTCGAGCGTCGGATTCGGACGATACTGCAGCTCGGTGGTGCGGAAGAGCATATTCAGGAAGTTGCCGCAATAGGTCAGGTCGTTATCGGGATAAATAAACGGCATGCCCAGGCTGTGGCGATACGCAAAGGCCGCCAGCGTCGGCATCTTCCCGAGCAGCCGATACGTCTGCTTGCGGCGCGACTCCGGATTAAAAATATCCTTCGCGTCCGGATAGAACGTCGAGAGCGCCGCAACGGTAGAGATCAGCATGCCCATGGGGTGGGCGTCGTAATGAAAGCCGTCCAGAAATTTCTTAATGCTTTCGTGAATGAAAGTGTGGTGCGTGATGTGGTAGGTCCAGTCCTTCAGTTGCGAGTCGCTGGGAAGCTCGCCGTGCAGAATCAAATAGGCGGTTTCGAGATACGTACTCTTCTCCGCCAACTCCTCGATGGCATAACCGCGATAGCGCAAGATCCCCTCGTCGCCATCAATAAAGGTGATCTTGCTGGTGCACGAGGCGGTGTTGGTAAACGCCGGGTCGTAGCTCATCATGCCGAAATCGCCGTCGTTAATCTTGATCTGCCGCAAATCGAGTGCGCGAATTGTTTCGTCTTTGATAGGGATCTCGTACTGCCGCCCGTTGCGGTTGTCTATGATCGTCAGCGTTTCTCGGCGGGTCGTCGCGGGCGCGCTACTGTTCGCGACCGAGCCCGATTTCGTGGAACTCATAAGCTGGCCCTTTCTGATGGATGCGATGAGCAGATCACACTGAGCTACCGCGTATCACTCTACACCAAAACCTGTTTGCGACGAATGGCTTTGCGCCGAGCCTCCGATTTTCGGATCGCCGCCGGAAGGCATGCTGTGACGCATGTCACGCATCTTTCCGCGCATCCACGGACACCCAGCCTGGGGAGCTCCAGTCGATGATGCGCAGGTACGATTCAGCCTTTCGTCGGGATGGGTTGTGCAGTCTCGTTCGCGGGCCGGACTTCGGGTGCGTCGTGGTCGCCCGCCAGCGCTGACCGGTTTCGGCCCCGAGCTTTGGCCCGGTAGAGCGCTTCATCCGCCCGCTTCACCAATTCGCTGGTGGAGAGCGGGTAGCGTCCTCCGCAGCTCGCTGCTCCGCAGCTTGCGGTGATTTTCACGTTCCCGGAGTCGGTTTCGATCGCAGGCTGCTCGATAGCCTGCCGGATTCGTTCGGCAAGCGCCAGCGCGCCGGCGCCATCCGTGGCGGGCGCCACCACCAGGAACTCCTCGCCGCCATAGCGCCCGACCGTGTCGTACGTGCGAACGCATTCGGCGATGCGCCGCGCCGCCTCGCGCAGCACTTGGTCGCCGCAAAGGTGGCCGTAGGTGTCGTTAACGTTTTTGAAATGGTCGAGGTCGACGATGATTGCGCTGTACGGCCCGCCTTCGCGATTCTGCCGCGAACCCTCGCGCTGCACCGCTTCCATCACCGCCGCCCGATTGGGAATTCCGGTCAGCAGGTCGTGCGTGGCACGGAAACGCAGTTCCTCGCGTGCCGCTATCAGATTTCTCTCCAAATCCAGAATGCGTTCCCCGACGCGCAGCCGCGCGCGCAGCTCTTGCGAGTCGAATGGCTTGGTCAAGTAATCGTCCGCCCCCGATTGAAGGCCGCGCAGCAAGTCGTCCTTCTGTCCCCGCGCGGTAAGCAGCAGGATGTAGGTGTACGGACGGCCCGTAAGCTCCCTCACTTTTCGGCAAACCTGCGGGCCTTCGAGTCCAGGCATCATCCAATCGAGCACGGCAAGCTGCGGCGCGTCGG
>JAGWRH010000014.1 GCA_028876695.1 Acidobacteriota bacterium
CTGATGCATGAAATTCGCCACTGGGCGCAAATTGCCACATTGCTCCGTTTGAACGGTTTGGTGGAGGGGATGCACGATTTTCTGGTCAGTCCAGTTATGGGCGGCGAGTTCGTGCCCAGTTGAACCTGATCGCAAAAAAACCGGACGAATTTTAGCGAGCCTGACCGACAAGGCCCGCGATCGTGTCCATCAGATCGAATTTGGTAAGCACTTCCAGTTTCCCGGATTCCATCTCTACGAATACTGCCGGGCTTTCGTGGCTCAGCAGATGCGTCACGCGTTCGACGGGCGCGTTCGCCGCCACCTGCGGCAGCGGTGGCCCCATCACTTCGCGCACAATCAGCTTGCGAAGGTCTTTCCCTTGCAGCGCCAGGTTTAGGATCTGGTCTTCGAAGATCGTGCCCACGGATTGGCTGTCTTCGAAAACAGGCAGCTGAGAAATATCCTGCTGCTGCATCGTCTGGAGCGCCTGATAGACGGTGCGATTCGGGCCGACGAAGATCGGTTCGCGCGTTTTGCCGTTCTGGCGCTTCACGCGAATCACATCGGCGGCCGTCAGCGTCACTTCCGCTTCGGCGTAGCCGTGCTCGCGCATCCAGCCGTCGTTATACAGTTTGCTCAGGTAGCGGGTGCCGGAGTCGGGCAGCAGCGCCACGATCAGGTCGCCTTTGTTGCATCCGCGTGCAACGCGCAGCGCCGCGGATACGCACCCGCCGCCCGCTCCTCCGGTGAAAATGCCTTCGCGCTTGGTCAGCCGGCGAGCCCATAGAAAACATTCTTCATCGCTGACCTGCAGCACATCGTCGAGCACGGAAAAATCCATGGTCGAGGGCAGAATGTCTTCGCCGATGCCTTCCACCACGTACGTGCGCGCCTTGCTGATCGTGCCGTTCTTGGCGTAGTCGTAGAACAGCGAACCGAGCGGATCGACGCCGATGATTTTGACGCCGGATTTTTTTCCCTTGAGGTAACGCCCGACGCCGGTCGCCGTTCCACCCGTGCCCAGGCCGCATACGAAGTGCGTGATCTTGCCTTCCGTGTCGTCCCAAATTTCTGGGCCGGTGAACCGGTAATGCGCGTCGGGGTTCGCGGCATTGTCGTATTGGTTGGCGTAGAAGGAATTGGGAATCTCGCGCGCCAGTTTTTTGGCCACCGAATAATAGCTGCGCGGATCCTCGGGCTCCACGGCCGTCGGACACACGATCACTTCGGATCCGAACGCCTTTAGCAGGTCGATCTTTTCGCGGGATTGTTTGTCCGTGACGGTGAAAACCGTTTTGTATCCGCGCACGGCGGCGACCAGCGCGAGGCCCATTCCCGTGTTGCCGGAAGTCGCTTCGATGATCGTGCCGCCCGGGCGGAGCTGGCCTTTGCGCTCGGCTTCGTCGATCATCCAGACGGCGATGCGATCTTTCATCGAGCCGCCGGGATTCAGATAGTCGGCTTTGACGTACACGTCCGCGAGCACGTCCTTCGCCACGCGGTTCAGACGAATGAGCGGAGTGCGGCCGATCGCTTCCAGGATGTTATTGCACTTCATCGACGGCGATTCTCCCGGTCAGATGCGAGCCAGTAGCTTAGAGATTTGGCGAATCGCTGTCCAGCGACAGTTTGACGCGGGAACGTCGCGCGAGCCGGTCGCGGCGAAACGGAAGGTTTCGCGCGTGCTATGCTTGGTTGAATGTCCGCGCACGAAACCGTCGCACCACCTCGCCCGGCTCCCGAAACGCTGTTCTACGATGGTCACTGCGCGCTGTGCCACGGCGCGGTGAAATTCGTGCTCAA
>JAGWRH010000210.1 GCA_028876695.1 Acidobacteriota bacterium
GTAGGCCATCGGATGATTTTTCCGCAATATTCGGAGGGAAACATGGAGCGTCAGGCGCGGAGTCGTGTGGCAGCTCGAATTCTTGAGATAAGTTTCGCCGCGATTGCGCTGGTGTACGCGGCGGGAACGGCGCCGGCTGTGCGGGCGCAACTCAAGGGCGGAGGCGGAGTGCTGCCGGTGGCGCCTGGCGAGCAAGTGTTCGGGAAGACGTGCGCGCAATGCCATGCGGGTCCGCATCCGGCGAATCGAGCGCCGGACGAACAGACGCTCGAGAAGATGACGCCGGAAGCGATCTACGCATCCGTGACCACGGGCGTGATGGCTCCGGCGGCGAAGAGTCTGACGGACCAGCAGAAGCGAGATTTGGCGGAGTATCTCGGCGGGCGCCCGCTGGACCTTTCCGATTCCGGAAGCGCCGCGAAAATGCCGAACCGCTGCACGAGCAATCCCGAGCTGAACATGTCGGGAACCGATGCGGCATGGAATGGGTGGAGCACGGGACTGGGTAACGCGCGGTATCAGCCGGGAACGAGCGCGGGCTTGGCCGCCGAGCACGTGGGGCAGTTGAAGCTGAAATGGGCGTTCGGATTGCCGAATGCGTCCACGATGTACGGGCAGCCGACGGTGGTGGATGGGCGAATCTTCATGGGCAGCGAGAATGGGTACGTCTATTCGCTGAACGGCGCGAGCGGATGCGTCTATTGGTCGTATCACGCGAAATCGGGCGTGCGGACTTCGCCGGTGATCGGCGAGGTGGCGTCGGCGAGGGCTGGAAAGTTCGCTGCGTATTTTGGCGATATGCGCGGGAATGTGTATGCGGTGGACGCGCAGACGGGGAATTTGATTTGGACGCGGAAGGTGACGACGCACGAGTACGCGCGGATCAGCAACGGGCCGGCGCTATACGATCACCGGCTGTACGTGCCGATTTCAGCGACAGAGGAAGTGTTCAGCGCCGATCCGCACTATCCGTGCTGCACGTTTCGAGGAAGCGTGGTGGCGCTGGACGCGGATACAGGCAAGGTGCTGTGGAAGGCGTACACGATTCCGGGAGCGCCGAAACCGGTGAAGAAAAATTCGATCGGCACGCAGCTGTACGCCCCGGCGGGCGCGGCGGTGTGGAATACGCCGACAATCGATCCGCAGAGGCACGCGCTGTATGTGGGCACGGGCGACGCGTACACCGAACCGGCGGCGAAAACGTCGGATGCGGTGGTGGCGTTCGACCTGGTGACCGGGAAGATGCTGTGGTCGTATCAAACGGAAGAGAATGACGCGTGGATGGTCGGGTGCGTCCCGGAGACGACGGAGAATTGCCCGAAGGATCTGGGAACAGACCACGACATCGGATCGTCGCCGATTTTATTGAGGCTGAAGAACGGGAAGCGAATTTTGCTGGTCACGCCGAAGAGTGGCGACGTGTTTGCGCTCGATCCGGACAAGCGCGGCGCATTTCTCTGGAAGACGCCGCTGATCAAAACGATCGCGCCGAATAATGGCGAGATCGCGTTTGGAGGCGCGGCGGTTGCGAACGCGTTTTACATACCCCTTGAAGATGGGAGATTTGTGGCGCTCGATCCTGTGAACGGAAAGGTTTTGTGGGATGTGCGGCTGCAGTCGCTGCGCGAATTGGGCGAGAAGACGCCCAATGGAGA
>JAGWRH010000211.1 GCA_028876695.1 Acidobacteriota bacterium
GGGTGCTGGCCGACGCGGTGGGCTGGGTGCCGTTCTTCCTGATCGCGACGGCTGCCACGATTCCGGCACTGCTGCTGCTCGTGTGGATCATGCGCCACGAAGGACGAACCACGGGCGAGAATTCGTTATCCGTCGCGGTAGCCAAGAGTTAATTCGCCGCCTGCCCGTGGTTTGCCGCCCTTCACCGGTTGGAAGGTCGACCAAGACTGGGAGACGGTGAGGCGTCTTTTCGCGCTGATATCAAAATCACTGCAGATCATGTGCAAACGATTTGTCATTGAAGCGACAGGTGGAGCTGCAACCCCTGTCGTTTCAGCGGTCAATTATTGGCAGCCGGATTGCTAGCTAATTAGCGTCTTAGGGTTTTTCATACTAGTACTTTCTGTTTAGAAGTCAGTGCAGCGAAGCCGCTGAGGCCCAGTTTCTCCGGTACCGGTACACGTTCTTGGTAATCATGAGCTCGAATATCCGAGGAGAACACGGCTATGGGCAAGCGGATCATGTTTAAGGTTTTGGCGTTAGCGGGATTGTTGGCATTTGCGGCGGCGGCCCCGGCGCTTGCTGACACGATTACGACGCTTTCGGTCTCGAACCCGAGCGACGGGTTTGGCTCCTCGTACACCCTGACGGCGACCTGCGATATCAACACGAGTGTATGCAGTTCGGTGCAACTCGCGATTAACAGCACCGGCGCAACCTACGGCTATATCAGCGACGTGGCGTTCAAAATCGGCACCACCGATACTTTGACGGGTACGCTATCGGCACCGACCAGCGGCTGGCTTACGACTACCAGTTCGTTGAGCACCAGCGGCTGTACGGGGACGAATTCGGACGGGCAGCTGTGCTCTTACGCCACGGGCAACTTCGCCGCTACGGGCGGGACGCTCACGTGGACGTGGACGAACGTAGCCGTCAGCGGCACGATATCGATCGCGCACGTGGGCTACAAATACGACGCTTCCAATACGCTCGGGAGTGGGCTGATTGTGTCGGACGATTACCCGGCAACGAGCGCTCCCGAACCGAGCTCGGTGAGCATGATGCTCTTCGGGTTGGTTGGACTGTTTGGGCTGGCGTTCGCGCGACGGCACGCCACGCTGTCCTAAGAACCAAGGGAACATTTCGAAGCGAAAGGGGACCCGCGAGGGTCCCTTTTTTTTGACCGGAAGCTTTAATTACCCCGCAAGGATTTGATCCACTCGACGGTTTTCTTCAGGCCACCGAAGGTATAGAAGTGCAGCGCGCTGATTCCGAATGATTTGTCGAACGGGTCGCCGCCGGGAGCTTCAGCGAGCAACTCGCGGATGACCGGCTCGGGGTCGCGCTCGGTGAGCAGCTTGCCGAAGGACGAGGACTTCGTGAGAGCGCGTATGGAATTGCCGACGCCGCAATGCATGGCGTAGCGCGTCAACGTGGCGATGCCAGCGGGACCGGCAAGGCCGATGCGCACCGGCAAATCGACTCCGATGCGGCGGATGTGGCGCAGCCACTGCGCGATCGGCTCGCCTTCAAAAACGAACTGCGTGACGATTTGAAGATCGAGGCCGAGACTGCGGCCGTAATTCATTTTCGCGACCATCGACTCGGCGAGCACGGGCCCGGCGATCGCGGGATGGCCTTCGGGGAAGCCGCTAATCTTGGCGCGCTTCACTGCGTGTTTTTGCAGCAGGCCGGATTGCATCACCTGCAGCGTGGAATCGAACGGGCCGAGAGGCTTTTCGCGCTCGCCGCCGATCAGCAGGAAACGATCGATCCCTTCCGCCGAGAAACGGCCGAGAAGGTCATCGAGCTGCGCCGCGCTCTCGAGGTGGCGGGCGCCCATGTGCGGGACGGGATACAATCCCGCGCGGCGGAGCTTGCCGGCCGGCGCTACGGCTTTCAAAGGATCTTCGCCGGGAATCCAGGTGAGATAAACTTCCGTCTCGGGGTCGAGGCGCTCGATGGCGCTATCCACGATTTTTTCATTCGTAGGACTAATCTCGACGGAATAGCCGCGCAGCAGCGCGGCAATAGTGGACGTACTGGTCGCCTGCTCGGACATCCTGCACCTCGGTAGATGAATTTCGTGTAAACCGCGCGGTGGTGCCGCGCCGTTGGCGCGACTGTGACTCGCCGCCCCTCAAGCCGCCGCCCGCTAGAGAGGACGCCACCCTTTTGCGCAGCTCTTGCAATCGCCAGCGCTCAAGCACGCCCGTCTTCGCAAACGGACGATGAAGTTTGCGGGATAAGCCGCGTTCGCGTCAAGCAGTGGAAGCGGATCCCGCTGGCGAACGCGGAGCGCCGCCGCGCCGCGTCATGCTCACCCACACGCTGAGTATAGCGCCGCAGAACGTACGAGGCACGGATGAAAACCAGCGATCCAGAAAGCCGAATCGCGGCTGGCCGTCCCGCGAAGCCAGCGCCTCTGGTTAACGTGGCGGGGCGTTCCATATCGGGCCGAACTAGCGCGATTGAAACTGCCGCTGCCCGCGACAGCCCTATAAGTTACCGGTGGAGAACTCCTAATCGCCACATTTGCAAGGGCTTAAGCAAGCTCCGCACTGAATGTTTTGGCCAACCGGGTGCTGTTTCACGCGTCGGCGCGCATTCCTTGCGTCCACGGGACGGAAGCGGGCATACGCACGCCCGATCACGCAACGAGCGCTCGCCTGCGAGTAAGACTGAAAAGCCAAACCATCCGCGCGGGACGAGAGCCAGGAACGATATTCGGTTCTCGATCGATCCGGAAGCGCCAGAGCGACAGGGGCTGCACGTGAGTTCAAGGCTGCTTTCGCTGGCGACGACGGTCCATGACGCGCGCGAAAACGACAATGGAGGAGGCAGGTGATCGGCGGACACTCCATCCGGCAGAAGCTGACGCGCATCGTGCTGACCACCTGCGGCGCCTCCATTTTGCTGGCGTGCGCGGTGCTGGCCGCGTACGACGTAATGGCTTCGCGGAAGGAATTGGCGCAGGAGTTAGCGCAAATTGGGCAGACTATGGCGCCCAACACAACGGCCGGGGTTTCATTCGGCGATTCGCGCGCCGTGCGAGAGGTTCTGGGTTCACTCAAGGCACAGCCCAACGTGGCGAGAGCCTGCGTGTACAAATCGGATGGATCGGTGCTCGCGTCGTACGTGCGCGCCGGCGAGGCTGAGAGCGGATCCAAATGTCCTCCGCCAGGAGCTGACGGGATCCAGATGAGATTCGGGCGGATCACGGTGTTCGAGCCGATTTCGCTCAATGCCGAACGAATCGGGACGATTTATGCGGAGTCCGATCTGGGGCGGCTGTATGCGCGCGCGCGACGATCGAGCGAAATCGTACTGATGGTAGTTGTCGGATCTTTCCTGGCCGCGTACGTTCTGGCGTCGCGGCTGCAACGCGAAATCTCCGAGCCGATTCTGGATTTGGCGCGGGTGGCGTTCGCGCGGTCGATTAACAAGGACTACAGACTCCACGCCACGAAGCGCAGCGACGATGAGGTTGGATCGCTAGTCGACCGATTCAACGAGATGCTGGATCAAATCGCGGCTCGCGAGACGGCGTTGCAAAAAGCTCATCACGAACTGGAAATCCGCGTGGAAGAGCGCACGCGCGAGCTGCAGAAGGAAGTGGCCGAGCGGCGGCAAGCGGAGAAAAGGCTGGAAGAGCGGACCACATTCCTGAACTCGCTGATTGAAAATACGCCAATCGGGATCGTAGCCATCGATGACGAAGATGCCGTCCAGATGTGCAACCCCTCGTTTGAGAAGCTCTTCCGGTACCGGCAAAAAGATCTGCTCGGCAGGAAATTGTTCACTTTATTGTCCGCGCCCGAGGTGGATTCGGAGGTTCAGGGTAACCGGAAGCGATTGGAGCGGCTTGAAACGACGCACATTGTCACGCGGCGCAAGCGCAGCGACGGCACGCTATTGGACGTGGAGGCATATTCGGTGCCGCTGGTGATCGAAGGAAAGCTTACCGGGGCAGTGCTCTTGTATCAGGACATCACCGAACGCAAGCGGACAGAAGAAACGCTGCTGCGCGCTAAGGATGCGGCGGAATTAGCAAATCGCGCGAAAAGCGAATTCCTCGCCAATATGAGCCACGAAATTCGCACGCCGATGAATGGCATTCTCGGCATGACCGAGCTGGCACTCGATACGAAGCTCAACCCGGAGCAACGCGAATACCTGACGATGGTGAAATCCTCGGCGGATTCGCTGCTCACGCTTATCAACGACATTCTGGACTTTTCGAAGATCGAGGCGGGCAAGCTGGAAGTCGAGCAGATCGACTTTCCATTCGAGCAGGCGCTGGGAGACACCGTGAAGGTTCTGGCCATGCGCGCGCACCAGAAAGGACTGGAACTGGCGTGGCGCGTAGCGCCGGGAATTCCGGAGCGGCTGAGGGGCGATGCGAACCGCCTGCGGCAGGTGCTGGTCAACCTGATCGGCAACTCGGTGAAATTTACGGAGCGCGGCGAAATTACGGTCGGGGTAGAAAAAGAAGCGGAGGATGAAACCGGGATGATATTGCACTTCCGCGTGCGCGACACGGGAATCGGTATTGCGAAAGAGAAGCAATCGATGATCTTCGAAGCTTTCACGCAGGCCGATACGTCCGCGTCACGGAAATACGGCGGCACAGGACTGGGATTGGCGATCACCACGCGGCTGGTGACGCTTATGGGCGGCAGGATCTGGGTCGAAAGCCAAATTGGGCAAGGGAGCACGTTCCATTTCACAGCGCGATTTCGATTGGCGGAGGATCCTGCGCTCCAAGCCACCGGGAATGAACGCGAAGTGTTGCGCGATGCTTCCGTGCTGGTGGTCGATGATAATCATACGAACCGCATCAGCCTGGTAGAGATGCTGTACCGGTTGAGAACGCGGCCGGAAGCAGTTGATTCGGGCGCAGCGGCGCTGGTAGCTCTCGAAAAAGCGCATGCACGGGGCGAGGCTTTCCGACTGGTGATCACGGACATGCAGATGCCGGAAATGGATGGTCTGGCGCTCGTTCACCGGATCCGGCGAACGACCACCATTCATGCGGTTCCGGCGATTCTGCTCAGCTCCAGCGCACAGCCGGAGGAGGCGGCCCGGGCGCGCGAACTCGGCGTTGCCGCCTGTCTAACGAAGCCGGTTCAGCCGGCTGAACTGCGCGACGCGATGGTGCATGCCATCGCGCCAGACGCCGCAAGAGCAAGTGAAAAGCCCGCGGCAGCACAAGAGCCGGCTGGGAAACGGAGTCCCGGAATGAAAGTCTTGCTTGCAGAAGATAACGCGGTGAACCGAAGGCTGGCGACCGCACTACTCGAAAAGCGCGGGCACACGGTTTTGCCAGCGGAAAACGGGAGAGAAGCGCTCGGTATTCTCGAACGGGAAACTCCAGACGTAATTCTGATGGACCTTCAAATGCCCATGATGGACGGTTTCGAGGCCATCCGCGCCATTCGCGCCAAAGAGCCGCGCGACGGCGGGCATCTTCCGATCGTTGCCCTGACGGCGCATGCCATGCAAGGAGATCGCGAGCGGTGCCTGGAAGCAGGCGCGGACGATTACGTGACCAAGCCAATTCGCACCGCCGATCTGTTTGCGGCGATCGAACGCGTGACGGGAAGTAAGGCTACGCCACAGGGAAACCAGCGGGCGGCCATGAACGGCACGGAGACTCTGGACGTCGCGGCGGCTCTCGAGCGTGTCGAAGGCGACCGGGATTTGCTGGAAGAGCTGGTTCACCTGTTCATCGAAGAGAGCCCGAAAGCGATGGAAGAGATGCGACAGGCACTCGGCGAACGCGACGCCCGCCGGCTCGAACGGCTAGCGCACACTTTAAAAGGATCGTCTGGCAGCCTGGGCGCAAACCGAGTGTCACAGGCGGCCCTGCTGTTGGAGATGCGAGCCCGCTCCGGCGCGCTGGAAAATGCCGGCGAATTGATGGCTGCGCTGCAGGCGGAGCTCGAACGCGTCCTGCCGGAGATCGAGTCCGTAACGCGAAAGGTGGCCCACTAGCGCACCAGGGGATCCGACCGCGACTGATGAGCGACCAAATGACACCCCGCACGAGGATACTTATCGCGGAAGACGAGCCGATCTCGCGCCGGATTCTGCGCGCATTCCTTGTAAAATGGGGCTACGAA
>JAGWRH010000212.1 GCA_028876695.1 Acidobacteriota bacterium
GACAACGGCGCCATCTTGTTGATTGCGCCGAACGATCGCCGCGTGCGGATCGAAGTGGGGTATGGCCTCGAAGGCCAACTGACGGACGCGCAAAGCCGGATCATCATCGAGCGGGCAATTCTTCCCGCGTTCCGACGCGGCGACTATGACGCCGGCGTACTCGCCGGCACTGCCGCGATCCTCGACGTGCTCGGCGGCGTTCAGGTCACGCAGGCTGTCCCGGCCGAACACGGCGGCGGCCCGGTGCCGGCCGGGCTCCTGATCTGGCTCGCGTTTCTCGTCTTCTTTGTCCTGATTCGCGGATTCTTGTGGCCGCTGTTCTTCCTACCGATGGGACCGTGGGGAGGGCGCGGCGGATTTTATGGCGGCTCTGGGTTCGGCGGCGGATTCTCCGGCGGTGGATTTTCAGGCGGCGGCGGCTCTTTCGGCGGCGGCGGCGCTTCGGGCGGATGGTGAGCGCGATGCGACGATTGACGCCGGACGAATCAAAGCGGATCGAGACGGCGACCGCTGCCGTAGCGGGCCGGACACACGCGCATTTCGCGCTCGTCATTGTTCCGGTGAGCGACCGCTATCGCCTCTACCCGGTGCTCTTGGCGGCGATCGTCACGCTGGTCGCCGCTGGCATCGCCGCAGCGGCGCTGCCGAACCTGCCGTTTGCGACCGGATTTCTCGGCGAAGGTGCGATTTTCGTGGTGTTGTCGCTTGCCTTCGAATGGTTGCCGCTCCGGCTTTGGCTCGTGCCGCGCAGGATCAAACATGCCCGCGCCCGCCAGCTCGCCCATCTGGAATTCGCCGCGCGCATTCTTGCGCAAAAGGACCATCCGCACGGCATGTTGTTCTTCGTGTCGCTGGGCGAGCGATACGTCGAGATCCTTGCGGACGCCGCGCTGCATGCGCGCGTCGGCGAAACCGAATGGCAGACGATCGTCGATCGGTTCGTGACCGCGGCGAAGGCGGGCGCTCTCGCCGACGGATTCATTGCCGCCATCGACTCCTGTGCGGCGCATCTGGAGCGCCACTTCCCGCGAGCAGGGTGAGTGATGCAGACAGCCCGTATGCCAGCGTCTACAAGCAAGTCGCGATGCGGATTTGGGAGCAGCTCAGCAGCGCCGAGAGAAAAGCGCCGCGGATCGTGGTGCAGTGAGAAATCCTTTTCACCTGAGAAGGGGTGGATATGCCCGAGACGATGGATTTGAAAACATTCGTTGAGACGACGATCGTACAAATTATCGCAGGTGTTGAATCCGCTATCGCTGATCTATCGAAAGCGAACAACAACGCCAAAATAAATCCCGTTGTTTCTCACGCATTGCATAGTCCGGCGAAGGACGTCGAGTTTGACGTCGCCGTTACCGTAACTGACTCGAAATCTGGAGGCGGCGGCGCGGCCTTGAGAATCGTTGGTGTTCAGATCGGCGGGCAGGGAGAAGCAAAACTGGAATCACAGGCAATCAGCAGGATCAAATTCGCCGTGCCTATATCCGTTCCTTCGACGCCGACTGAACAATATAGGGGATGAGTGGCCGCCAGTCATCGTACGTTTGCGCGAACGCTCAGGCATTGCGCCCCAGCGCCTCCATCAGCTCGGTCCACTCGCGCTTCGAGAGGCCGCTCGCTTCCTGCGTCACCTTTTCGCCGGCGAGCAGCTTCTTCACCACGGCGAGCGCGTTGGCCGAAAGATGCGCGCCACCCAATCGGTATTGCCGGAACGCCTCGGCGGTGATCGGCACCCACTTCTCGAGCGTGGCGATCATCGCTTCGGCATAGACGCGGATTTCGTA
>JAGWRH010000213.1 GCA_028876695.1 Acidobacteriota bacterium
GATGGATGACCCAAACGCTCATTGCCGAAGAATTCGAATCCCTTTCCCCCGGCGACGTGATCGAGCGGGTGTTATCGGAAAACTCTGCTGCAGCCGAGCGCGGCGCCGTTTGCATCACCTGCAGCTTCCAGGCGGAAGACATGATCGTGCTCGACATGCTGCGCAAAAAGCTGCCATCAATTCCCGTGCTGTTTCTGGACACCGGCTATCACTTCGCCGAGACGTACGCCTACCGCGATCGCATGGCGCGAATGTGGAACCTGAACGTCCACAACCTGACCGCCAAAAAGTCCGTCGCCGAGCAGGAAGCCGAATTCGGAATCCTGAACCGCACCGATCCGGGCCGCTGCTGCCATCTCCGCAAGGTCGAGCCGCTCTTTGAGGCGCTCGAGAAATTCGACGTGTGGTTTACCGGCCTTCGCCGCGAGCAATCGCCCACGCGTAAGAGCTTGAAAACCGTCGAGCACCACATCTTGCCCAGCGGAAGGACGCTGCTGAAGGTTAGCCCTCTTGCGGCGTGGACCTGGGGCCAGGTCTGGGAGCACACCGCGCGCCACAATATCGATTACCTGCCGCTTTACGACGCGGGCTATCGCAGCATCGGTTGTGAGCCCTGCACCTCCGTTCCCGCCGCCGGCGCTGATCCGCGTTCCGGCCGCTGGGGCGGCAATAAACTCGAGTGCGGCATCCACACTGAAACGAAGCAGGCTGCCAAGTAGGCTGCCCACCAAGCGCATTGATGCAAATCCTGATCGGATTCTTTATCGCGCTCGCCGTGGGGCTGACGGGTATCGGCGGCGGCAGTTTCACCGTTCCCGCGCTCGTGCTGCTGGTGGGGTTGCCGGCCGGCGCCGCTGTCGGAACGGCATTCGTCTATGCCGGCGTGCTGCGCCTGATTGCTGCCCCGTTTTATCTGGCCGGAAAACACATGCACTGGCGCTACCTCTGGCTGCTCTTGCAAGGCGCGATCCCTGGGCTCTTGCTGGGAACGTATTTGCTTCGGCTGCTGAGCGGAAATGCCAATAGCCCCATTGTCGTGATTTTGCTCGGCCTCTTGCTCGCTGCATCCTCCAGCGTTTCCTTCGCTCCGAAAGTGCAGTATCCGGGATTCGCGCAGCGCAAATCCAAATGGCTTCCGTGGCTCGCGCTGCCCATCGGCATCGAGGCGGGATTCTCCTCCGCTGGAGCGGGAGCGCTGGGCACCGTGCTGCTGCTCAACTACTCGGAGATGACTCCGCCCCAGGTGGTCGGCACCGATCTGCTCTTCGGCCTCGTGCTGGCCGTCATCGGCAGCGCATTTCACTGGGAGTTTGGTTCCATCAGCGGCGTGGTGTTGCTACGGCTGCTCGAAGGCGGAATTCCGGGTGTGATGCTCGGATGCCTGTTCTCGCGCTGGATACCCGCGAAAAAGCTCAAGTACGCCATCGCGTTGATCGCCATTTTCGCCGGCCTCCAGCTTGTCTGGACCGGTTCCCGCCGCCTGCTCGGGGAGCACAGCAACGCCTCCGCCGCCGAAATCACGCGCCTTCCCGCGGCAAAGAAGTAGTGAAGCGGCACGCGCGGTCCAGCTCCTGGAGAGTCGTAATTCCGAGCGGATCGGGGCCCCTGGCACGCGCGTTCCGCGCGATGGGGTGATCGCAACGAGCAACCTGCTCTTCGATTTTATTCTTGGCAGCGTGCCAGACGGAGAGTTATCGTCTCAGGCGCAGCGGAGAGATGCCCATCTCTCCAAAGCGGTCCACAGCCTGATACTTTCCCGCAATTCTAAGGTGTTCGATGCGTGGATAATTCGATGAACGGAGCGGCTTGCGCCTGAGCGCAGCCGCCACGCCGATTCCGATGGCGACAAAAACCCCGATAAACGAACCGATGCCCGCCGCTATTTGCCCAGCTATCCCGTACGGTCTTTCAAGAACCACCCACGACGCGATTACGGCGCAAACGGCCAAAATCGTGAACAACGTGGCCGCTATCGGGGAGTACCTTTCAAAGGCCATACTACCTCCAGTTCGGGTGAGACGCCGAGCCATCGGTTGAGAGGAAAATTCGCTCCACGGATTGTACTATAGAAATCGCGGGCCCGCGCGAACCGCCGTTTACAAATCGAAACCCAGTTGCAGGCGCGCCGCTTCGGACATTCGCGCCGGTCCCCAGGGCGGATCGAACACGATCTCGACGTTCACTTCTTTCACCGTCGGCAGCGCGGAGAGTTTGCTTTCCACATCCGACTTCAGCACGTTGCCCATGCCGCATCCCGGAGCGGTCATCGACATTTTGATATCGATGCGATGATCGCCGCCGTCGAGCGGCTTAATGTCGCACTCGTAGATCAATCCGAGATCGGCGATGTTCACGGGGATTTCCGGGTCGTACACCGTTTTCAACTCGTCCCACACGAGCTTATCGCTGAACTCCTGCCGGGGCTGGTCTCCCGATGGAATATCGGACGGCGTAAGGCCGATCGCGTCCGCATCCTTCACGTCGATGCGGAACATCCCGTAATCGCCGACGATCGTGTAGCTGCTGCCGATGAATTGCATGATGCGGACTTCGGTGCCCGTCGGCAGCATGGTGCGCACGCCGCTTGGAATTTCAATCGCTTCGCATTCGCGGCTGAGTTTTATCGGTGCATTCAGCATCTCAAATCCCTCTGCAACTCACTCGTCCTCTGGAAGCACGGCCTCGGCCTCGCCCACGAGCGCTGCATGTAGCGTGTGCCACGCTAGGGTCGCGCATTTCACGCGCGCGGGATACTCCGAGACGCCCGAAAAGACCGCCAGCTTGCCCAGATCTTCGCCGCCCTTCGCGGGCTCTTCGCCGGTGACCAGCTTATGAAAGCGCTCAAAAAGCTTTTCGGCCTCCGCGCGCGATTTGCCTTTGAGGATTTGCGTCATCATCGAAGCGGACGCCTTGGAAATCGCGCAACCGGATCCTTCGAAGCTGATGTCGCGAATCGCGTCGCCATCCATGTGCAGGTACACCGTAAACTGGTCGCCGCAGAGCGGGTTCACTCCATCGGCTCTGTGATTCGCGTGCGCGAGGCCGTGAAAGTTGCGCGGCGCTTTGCTGTGCTCCAGGATCACTTCCTGGTAGAGATCGCGCAGGTCGGACATCAGCCGAAAACCTCCCGGACCTTTTCGATGCCGCGAACCAGTTCGTCGATCTCCTCGCGCGTGTTGTACATCGCGAACGATGCGCGCGCCGTGGCCGGAATATTGAACCGGCGCATCACCGGCTGCGAACAATGATGCCCGGTGCGAATGGCGATTCCTTCCTGGTCCAGAATCGTCCCGATGTCGTGTGGGTGGATGTTCTCGAAAATGAACGAAAGCACGCCCGCTTTTTCCGCCGCCGAGCCCACGATGCGCAGCCCGGGAATGCCCGAAACGGCGCCGGTAGCGTATTCCAGCAGATCATGTTCGTGAGCGCCGATCCGCTCGAGGCCCAGATCGCTCACGTATCGCAGCGCCGCTCCCAGCCCGATCGCGCCGGCAATATCCGGCGTCCCGGCTTCGAATTTGAACGGCACCTTGTTGTAGGTCGATTTCTCGAACGTAACGGAAGCGATCATGTCGCCGCCGCCCTGATACGGAGGCATGGCGTTCAGCAGTTCCGCCTTGCCGTAGAGGACGCCGATTCCCGTCGGTCCGTAAACCTTGTGCCCGGAAAAGGCGTAGAAATCGCAATCGAGCTCCTGCACGTCCACTTTCATGTGCGGGACGGCCTGCGCGCCATCCACCAGCACGGGAACCTTGCGTTCATGGGCGAGCTCGATAATTCTGCGAACCGGGTTCACCGTGCCAAGCGCGTTGGACACGTGCGTTACGGCCACCAGCCGCGTCCGCGGCCCAAGCAGGCTGGCGAACTCGTCGAAAACCAGCTCTCCGGCATCGTCGATCGGCGCGACGCGCAGCTTGGCGCCCTTTTCATTGCAGAGCAGCTGCCAGGGAACAATATCCGAATGATGCTCCATCCCGGTGATCAGCACTTCATCGCCGGAGGCCACGCGAGCGCGGCCGTACGATTGCGCCACCAGGTTGATCGCCTCCGTGGCGCCGCGCACAAAAACAATCTCGCTGGCCGACCGCGCGTTCAAAAATTTCTGGACGGTGCGCCGCGCCGCGTCGTGCTCCTCCGTGGCGTGCTCGGAAAGGAAATGCACGCCGCGATGGATATTCGCATTGGTGGTCTCGTAATAGCGCACGATCGCGTCGATCACCGCGCGCGGTTTTTGCGACGTCGCGGCATTATCGAGGTAGACGAGCGGCTTCCCGTGAACCTTCTGCCGCAGGATCGGAAAATCGGCGCGAATTTGTTTCAGCTCGGACGCGCTAAAGCCGACGGCGTGCCGCTCCGCCTGCAATCCAGCTCCAAGATTTCTCGCGGCGGCGGTCATGATCGTTCTCCCACGGCGGCTTGCGAAGCCTCGCTCGCAATCACGCCGGTGACTCCGGCCACATACTCGTGAATCAGCCGCTCCACGTGCGTGCGCGCCGGGCCCTCTTTCATGCGGTCCAGGCATTCGTTGGCGAATGCCATCAGCAGCAACCTGCGCGCGGACGCCTCGTCGATCCCGCGCGAGCGGAGATAAAACAGCGCACCTTCCTCGATCTGCCCGATCGTGGCGCCGTGCGTGCATTTCACGTCGTCCGCGTAAATTTCCAGCTGCGGCTTGGTATCGATCTGCGCCGTATCGGAAAGCAACAGATTGCGATTGGTCTGCTTGGCATCGGTTTTCTGCGCGTCTTTATGCACGATGATGCGCCCATGAAACACGCCATGCGCGTGGCCGGCCAGAATCCCGTTGTAAAACTGGCGGCTGCCGCAGTGCGGGCTGGCATGTTCGACCAGCATGTAGTTGTCGAGATGCTGGCGGTCGCCGCCAACGAACAGCCCATTGAGGAGGCACTCGCCGCCTTCGCCGCCGAGCACTGGATGGACGTTGTTTCGAACCAGCGCGCCGCCGATCAGCACCGAGTGCGACGCGACGTCCGCCGCGCGCCCCTGCTGGATGCGCAGCGTCGAAATGTTGAACGCCTCCGCGTCCTCGCGCTCGATCATGACGTGCGCAACCGCGCTGTTGTCGCCGGCCACCAATTCCGTGGCCGTGTTACACAGCGCCTTGCCGCCAAGCGATACGTAGTCCTCGACAATCGTTGCCTGGCTGCTCTCTTCCGCGACAATTAAATTGCGCGGATGGCTGACCGCCGGAAAATCGCGCGGCGTGGAAACAAAGAGCAGCTGAATCGGCGCTTCCAGCACCACGTTTTTCGCGAGATGTATGTACGCGCCGTCCTCGATGAACGCCGTATTCAGCGCGCAGAACGCATCGCGCTCGATATTCAAATAGCGCCCAAGGTGCGGCTCGATCGCTTCGGGATTTTTCGCGAGCGCTTCCGCGAGGCTCGCGGCGGTCACTCCGCGCGCCAAAGTGCCGGCCGCCGAAAGCCCGCGCGCAAAACGCCCGTCGACGAAAACCAGCGTGCACGCCGCGCCGCGCATGAAGAATCGCGCGATCTCGCCGCTCGCCGGCACGCCGCGCCCGTTGCGCGCCAAGCGAAACGGCGTCTGCGCGATCGGCGCCACATTGGTGAAGCGCCAGTCTTCATCGCGCAGGGTGGGGAAGCCCACTTCGCTGAAACGCGCGAAACCCTTCTCGCGCAAGTTGCGCAGCCACGCCAGTTCGCGCCCGGCGGCTTCCTTCTCCAATCCGCTGAACGCTTCGGCGTACGCTTCCGGAGTCTGCATTGCGCTGGCCACGTTGGAGGCTCCCATGGTTCCTCAGACGGCGCCCGCGGCCGGGGTACCCGACGCGTTCTTGCGCGTTGGGGTCGAAGCTGTGCCTACATTCGCGTAACCCGATTCCTCCAGCTGCAGGGCGAGTTCCGGGCCGCCGGAGCGCACGATGCGCCCGTCCACCAGCACGTGCACGTAGTCCGGAACGATGTAATTCAATAGCCGCTGATAGTGCGTGATCACCAGGAACGCGCGCTCCGGGCTGCGCATCGCGTTCACGCCTTTGGCGACCACCTTTAGCGCGTCGATATCGAGTCCCGAATCGGTTTCGTCGAGGATCGCGAGTTTCGGCGCCAGCGCGGCCATCTGCAGGATTTCGTTGCGCTTTTTTTCGCCGCCGGAAAACGCCTCGTTCACCGAGCGATTCAGAAACTTCTCGTCCATTTCCAGCAGCTTCATTTCTTTCCGCAGCTTGGGAAGAAAATCCATCGCGTCCACTTCATCTTCGCCGCGGTATTTGTGAATGGCATTCACCGCCGAACGCAGGAAGTACGCGTTGCTCACCCCGGGGATTTCCACCGGATACTGGAACGCGAGGAACAGCCCTTCGCACGCCGCCTCTTCCGGCTTCATGGCCAGCAGGTCCTTGCCGTTGAACAGCACTTCGCCGCCGGACACTTCGTAGCTTTCGCGCCGCGCCAGCACCTGCGCCAGCGTGCTCTTGCCCGAGCCGTTCGGTCCCATAATCGAGTGCACTTCGCCCGCATTGAGGCGCAGATTCACGCCCTTCAGGATTTCGTTGCCGTCCACGCGCACATGCAAATTTTTAATCTCAAGAAGACTCATTCGTGGTCACCAGCTCTGTATCGATTAGAGCGATCTCCCGTCTTTTGTTTTCACCTACTTACGTCGATTTCTAATCGTCAGGGTGTATCGATTAGAAATGCGAAACACCACGCGCCGGGTTGTATACAAAGTGCCGATCCTTATCCGACGCTTCCTTCCAAACTCACGCTCAGCAGCTTCTGCGCCTCTACCGCAAACTCCATCGGCAGCTCGCGGAACACGCGCTTGCAAAATCCGTTGACGATGATGGACACGGCGTCTTCCGTTTTCAGCCCGCGCTGGCGCAGGTAGAACAGCTGATCCTCGCCGATCTTCGACGTGGACGCTTCGTGCTCCATGCGCGCCGTCGAATTCTTCACCTCGATGTACGGGAACGTGTGCGCGCCGCACTTGTCGCCGATCAGCAGCGAATCGCACTGCGTGTAGTTGCGCGCGCCGGCGGCGTTTTTCA
>JAGWRH010000214.1 GCA_028876695.1 Acidobacteriota bacterium
GTATCGATGAGTTCCATCGATGTTCCAGTCCTCGATACGAACGCGAAGCGTTGGCTGGTGTGGGTCGGCAGGACTTTTTCGCTCTGGCCCGTGTTCGTGGTGGGGATAAGCGCTCGATAGAAGTGGGCAGCGACTGGACCTGCAATTGGTCCTGGTGCGCGAGGCGCGAAGGAAGGTCGATCGCCTGGCCGAGGCAATATCGGTCTGTCGATACGCTCTTCACAGAATGTGCAGGCTGACAGAAGCTTGGTGGACGTGGGGGGGCTCGAACCCCCGACCTCCTCGTTGCGAACGAGGCGCTCTCCCAACTGAGCTACACGCCCTCTGGCCACCGATGGTGTGCTAAATGCCGGCGCGGTTTATTCTAGCAAACGCCCTACGCGCGGCGAATGCGAAAAGGCGCTACTTGCCTTTGATAGAGATCAGCTCCACTTCAAAAACCAGCGTGGCATTTGGGCCGATTACGCCCCCTGCTCCGCGCTCGCCATAGGCCAAATCGGACGGAATAAAGAGCTGCCACTTTGACCCAACGGGCATCATCTGCAGCGCTTCGGTCCAGCCCTTGATGACGCCGGTCACTGGAAACGTGGCGGGCTGCCCGCGCTTGTACGAGCTGTCGAATTCCGTTCCATTGATGAACGTCCCGCGGTAATTGCAAACCACGGTGTCGTTGGCGGAGGGCTTCGGTCCCGTACCTGGCGTTTCGACCTTGTACTGCAAGCCGCTCGGAAGCGTCACGACTCCTGGTTTGGCTTTGTTCTCGGCCAAAAACGCTGCGCCCTCTTTCATATTCGCCTCCGCGGTATCTTTTTCTTTTTGTTGGGCGCTCGCTTGCGCTTCGTCCGAAAGCTTTTTGAGCTCAACCGACGCCTCGTCGTCGGTCAGCTGAACTTTGCCGCCGGCGAGTTCATCCTTGAAGCCCAGCACCAGCGCGTCGTTATCGAGCTGGACGGGCTGGTCTTTCAGGCGGCGCGCGATGTTCATGCCCAGCGCGTAGCTCTCTTTTTGCCGGTCAGTTGTGAGCGCTTGCCCGGAGGATGCGGAAGCGGACGAATGGGCACCCGGCTTAGCCGTCGGCGCTTGGTGATGCGCCGTTTTCGGCCCGGCCGCGGGATTTTGTTGAGTTGTGGATGCTTGACGGGCCAGAGCATAGGCGCCAAATATCAGGGCCGCTCCGCCAATGCAGAATGCGCTAAGAACACTTCCTCGAGTGAAACACATCCCTGGATTTTCACATCCATTGCCGCAATTAGCAAATCGGGCCGTCTTTAAGCGAGTACGAATCGTGCCGCGCGACGGCCTCGGCGCAGCCGGTCTGACGGGGAAAAGGCGGGTGCGATTCAGGGAAGTTCTCGTATAATCGCCGCAAAACATGCCAGCCTTCCTGAAGAACCTGATCGGTGCTCTTCGGCGGCTATTCCCTGACTGCATCACGCTCAGCCAGGCCATCGCGTTCAACATGTTTTTGGCGTTTTTTCCTTTGCTTCTGCTGGCGCTAGGCCTGCTTGGGGGGACGTCGCTCTTCCGCGATGCGCTGCGGGAGATACCGCGCGGGCTGGACCTGATCCTTCCTCCGGGCAGCTCCGACATGCTAAGCGACTATTTCGTGCGCCGGACGGTGCATCCTGACCGTTGGATTTGGCTCGGCCTGGTGGGGACGCTGATCGCCGGCACACAGGTCATCGTCGGATACATGGAGGGGTTCCGGTCGATTGAAGGCGACCTCACACGCCCATCCTATTGGCGGCGGCAGATTCGCGCGCTGGCGCTGGTTTGCCTGACAATCGTGCCGATGCTGACGGTGGTGGTGCTGACGGTGTTCGGCAAACAGACGCGGGCATGGCTGATGCAGCGCACGCGATCGGTATTGCTGGCGCATGAGCTCGAGATAGCTTTTTACGCGGCTGTGGTTTTCGTGCTGGCGATGGGCGTGTTGGTTCTGCTCTACCGGCTGGGGCGGCCGGGTTTTCCGGGAGTGCGATGTCTATTGCCCGGTACCGCCGTGGCCAGTGTGCTTTGGTGGGCTGCGGACATCGGATTTGGGTTCTATGTTCGAAAAATACCCTACGACGTGGTGTATCGCGGCGTGGCCTCCGCTATCGGCATGATGATCTGGATGTTTTTAACGGCGCTGATTGTCCTTTTTGGGGCGGCTTACAACGCCGAGGTACGCGAGCGGGAGATTCGTCGCGCGGGGCAAACCCGGCGAGCGAGCCTCCTCAGCAAGGAGGGCGTCAAGGCCACGCGCGTGGGTCAACTCTGGTAGACTGAGCGTGGCGGCAATCGATTTACCTGCGTTGCGATTCCGTTGCGCCGCGTAGGAGGCACGATGAGCGACATACGCGTCGAATGCTACGCCGGTTACCGTGCGGACGAGCACCCGCTGCGCTTCGTCCTTCGAGGGCATGAATACGCCGTGAGCGAACTGGATGGTCAGTGGCACTCGCCCGATGCTACTTACTTTCGCGTGCGCGCGAATGACGGAAATTACTACGTCCTGCGGCACGATGAGGGCCAGGACCGCTGGACGCTCGACGGATTCCGCGCCGCACGCTGAGCCAACGCCGGCTCAAGCAGCCAAACGGCGCAATCGGCGCGCGAGGATTCTGTTCTCCCGCTATCGGCGGGCAGGCGCAAGTGCTTGACCGCCCTTTTCGCAGCCGATATTCTGAGCTTTTGAGCAGGGAATCGAGATCGACGTGCACGTTTACCTGGATTACAACGCTACGACCCCCGTGGCCCCCGCGGTCCTCGACGCCATGCTGCCATTCTTTCGCGAAAATTTCGGCAATGCGGGTTCTGTGCATACGCCCGGCCAGAGGGCGCGGGCAGCGGTCGATGACGCGCGAGATGCGGTAGCGGCACTGATCGGCGCAAAGCCGAGCGAAATTGTCTTCACCAGCGGCGGCACCGAGGCCGATAACCTGGCAATATATGGCTCCGTTGCTGCTTCAAGCAAGCCGCGTAAGCACGTGATCGCGAGCGCCATCGATCATCACGCGGTGCTCCACACGTGCGAAGATTTGGCGCGCAATGGCGTGGATGTGACGTTTGTTCCTGTACGGCATGGATCGGAAGGCCGGGTCGGGCAGGGGATTGTCGATCCGGAGGATGTGCACCGCGCGCTGCGTCCGCGAACTGTGCTCATCACCGTGATGCATGCGAATAATGAGCTTGGCACGATCCAGCCGATCGAGGAAATTAGCCGCATCGCGCGGGAGGCGGGGGTTTTGTTTCATTGCGACGCGGTGCAATCGGCGGGGAAGATTCCCGTTGATGTGAGCCGGCTGGGCGTCGATCTGCTTTCGATTTCAGCGCACAAGTTCTGCGGACCGAAAGGCGTGGGCGCACTGTACGTGCGCTCCGGCGTTTCCATCGTGCCGCGGTGTCGCGGCGGGCACGCCGAGCGCGACCGGCGTCCGGGCACGGAGAACGTGCCGGGCATCGTGGGAATCGGCAAAGCAGCCGAACTTGCTCGCGTGAAGTTGACGGACGATTCAGGGCGGATTGCCGCGCTGCGTGATCGGCTGGAAGGCGCGCTGCTCGAACAAGTTTCGAACGCGTTCGTAAATGGAGATCCTACGCAACGCGTTCCGAACACTTCGAATATCACGTTTCGGGCCGCGGGCGGCGAGGCCATGCTGATCGCACTCGATTTGCAGGGTATTGCGTGCTCGACGGGCGCGGCGTGCTCATCTGGTTCGACCGAACCATCGCACGTCCTGCTCGCTGCGGGTCTTTCGCACGACGATGCGCGTTCCAGCCTGCGCTTCAGCCTCGGCCGCGCAACCACTGCGAGCGAAATCGACTACGCAATCGCTACTGTTCCGGCCGTCGTGGAGAAAATTCGAGCGCTTTCGCCTCGATCCGCGGCGGTTTCCGTCCCGTCCCGGTGAGCTCACGAGATTTCACGATGCGGCCTGAAACGCAAACTGAAGCTGTGCGCGACGACGCGGCGTTTGCCTTGGCCGACACGCCAATCGCGGTAGCCATGTCCGGTGGCGTGGATAGTTCTACGGTTGCGGCAATGCTTCGCGAAAGCGGGCGGCCGGTGGTCGGATTGACCATGCAGCTGTGGAACCAGCGGCGGTTGCCGCACCTGCAGGGCGACGGTCCGGCGCCGCATCGATGCTGCTCGCTTGACGATGTGTACGACGCGCGGCGCGTGGCCGAGCATTTCGGGATTCCGTTTTACGTGGTGAATTTCGAGCGCGCATTCGAGGAGACTGTGGTGCGGCCGTTCGTGGAGGATTATCTGGCGGGGCGCACCCCGATTCCATGCACGCGGTGCAACAACGACGTGAAGTTCGCGGAACTCCTGGCCACCTCGCGGCAGATCGGCGCCGAGCGAATCGCCACTGGTCATTACGCGCGCGTGCGGCACAACCCCGAGACGGGTCGCTACGAACTGCTGCGAGCCGTCGACGAATCGAAGGACCAAACCTATTTTCTGTTTGGGCTAACGCAGGAGCAGCTCTCTCGCGCCGAATTCCCGCTCGGGGAACTGACCAAGCGCGAGGTGCGGGAGATTGCCCGCGGGCTCGCCGTGCCAGTTGCCGAAAAGCCCGAAAGCCAGGAAATCTGTTTCGTGCCATCGGGCGGCTACGTGCAGTTTATCGAAAGCTATTTGAGCGAGCAGGGCAGTACGCTCGCGAGCGAGCCCGGAGACATGATTCTTACGACAGGCGAGGTCGTTGGTCGGCATGAGGGGCTGCATCACTATACGGTCGGGCAGAGGCGCGGACTCGGCATCGCGGTCGGGCGGCCGGTTTTCGTCGTGGCGCTGGACCGCGAGCGCAACCGTTTGATCCTGGGCGCCGATGCGGAACTGCACGCCGAAGCGTGCGATGTTCGCGATGTGAACTGGATTGCGTGGGAGCAGCCGCATGGACCTGTGAAGGCCCAGGTGCGCATTCGGAATCGTCACGAACCTGCAGATGCAACGGTCACCGCTACTTCGGAAGCTACGGTACGCGTCGAGTTTGACGAGCCGCAGCGTGCAATCACGCCCGGACAAGCGGCGGTGTTCTATTCGGGTGAACGAGTGCTCGGCGGCGGATGGATTGCCAAGTGAAGATGAAGCCGCGATGGGGAAATTCGACGAACCTTCTCGAAAGTGGCCGGCACGCCTGTTAGATGAAAAGTTCCTCGTCCTGCGTGGCGCCTTCGCGGTCTGCGTCGCGGCCCGGCCTTCGCAGAAAATCGAGCCCGGCCTTGATACCTTTGATTACGGCGGAAACCTGATTCACAGGTTCCCAGAGCGTCCGGCGAAAAGTCGATCCAGCTTCCTCAATTGTTTCGAGCGTGCCGGTTAAAATCTGATCGGCGCGGATGATCTGCGTGCGCAGCCGCTCGGTGGCCTCGGTGACAACGCGGTCGGCCTTTTGCGCCTGTCCGCGAGCGAGCCGCGTCAATTCGGCGGCATCGCCCATGATGCTGGCAATCCGGTCCTCGGAATTTTCGAGGATTCGGTTGGTTCGCTGCAAAATGGGATTGACGCGCGCTTCCAGTTCCTTGCTCAGGCGCATAAAGGCGGTAACGGCAAACCGCACTTGCACGAACATGGCCACCAGAATGCACATTTGGACGAAGATTGAAAGCGCGGCGATAACGATGAATGCGTCGAGCCAGCCGGACATAGGCGTGCCTCCGAACTTCTACGAGATATTCGCCTCTCGCTTGTAAGCGTCCTTCCCGGCGTCAACTGCGGAGGAGAGGGCGTCCTTTTGGCGCGACATGATTTCCTTGCTGCGCTCGATCAAATCTTCCGCCCGCTCGCGGAGTTCCCGGGCCTTCTTCTGCGCGTAATCGCGGCCTTCGTCCGCCTTTTTTGAAAGATAGTCCCGGGTCTCATCGCCGGACTTCGGGGCATAGAGGATACCTACCAGCGCGCCGATGCCCAATCCGACCAGGAAATAGCTGAACTTCGAGCCCGCGTTGTCGCTCATCGAACACCTCCCTATTTCGACACTAGCACACCGTCTGGGGGCTGGCAAGCAAGCCGGTTCCCGAGGATTATGACGCTTGCGGAAGTGCCTAAAAGCTCAGGAATGGCTGTTCCGGCTGACAAATTTTGAGTAATACAGCAGACCGGCGATGGTTTTCGCGTCGCATATTTTCGCTTCGCGAATCCAGCGTTCCGCTTGGGCCAACGTGACGATTTTTCGCGAGATTTTCTCGTCGTCCTCCGGATTCGCTTTCCCTTTCGTAAGCCCCTCTGCCAGATAGATATCCATACGTTCGCCGAGCAATCCAGGCGATGGAAAGATTTCAAGGAGCTTGCGGATTCGGACGGCCGTATATCCCGTTTCTTCCGTCAACTCGCGATGCGCGCCGCTGACTGGATCTTCACCCGGTTCCTTATGGCCGGCGACCAACTCCCAGAGGTACCGTCCGGCGGCGTAGCGGAATTGACGGATCAGCACGATCCGGCCATCCGCAAGTACGGGAATTATCACCACTGAGCCCGGATGTGCGACCACGTCGCGCGTGGCCTTCAGTCCGCTCGGCTCGACGATACGATCGCGGCGCACGGTGAATACCCGCCCCTCGCAAAGCACTTGACTGTGGAGCAACCGCAGACGACGGCTAGCTTTCCTGTTCCGTTTCGCCACATGAGCTCCTTGGTTTCAATTCGGCTGAAAGTGTAACCTACGAGCACTGGCGCCCTTGGCCCCATTTTTCGGGGTGGAAAGCGTTCGACGCCTGTCGTTTTGCTATACTTTTTTGAGGACCAGGCCCCAAGTCGCCGCTTTGCGCGTTGGGTAACCGATATGCCGATCAACACCATTATTGTTGACGACGAGCGTCCCGCACGCGACGAGCTTGCCTATTTACTAAAGGCATTCCCCGAAATCAACGTCGTGGCCCAGGGAAAGAATGGGCTGGAAGCGTTGTCGCTGATCAAAGAGCACGAACCGGACCTGCTCTTTCTCGACGTGGAAATGCCGGGATTGGACGGCCTCGGCGTGGCTAAAAAGCTGCTGGAGCGCAGCTCGCGGCTTCCGCAAGTGGTGTTCGCCACCGCATATGATCACTACGCGGTGAAAGCGTTCGAAGTGAACGCGGCGGATTACGTGCTGAAGCCCTTCGACAAGAACCGCATCGCCAAGGCCGTGCAGCGCGTCAAGCGAATGATGGAACAGCGCATTTCGCCTGTCGAGCGGCTGGAGACGCTCGTCGGCCAGCTCGGCGCCGGCGCGCAACGTGCGCGGCCCACACAACCCGCGAAGCTCCTGGTGAAATCGCAGGCGCGCATGCTGCTGATCGACGCGGATGACATGATTTTTGCGTCCATTCAAGACGGCGCGATCACCGTGTACGCGCGCACGGCCGAGGGCGTTTCGAACTACCGAACCGTCGAGGAGTTAATGGAAGCGCTCGACCCCGGCGTATTCTGGCGCCCGCACCGGTCCTATCTGGTTAACATCAACCACATCAAGGAAGTGGTGCCATGGTTCAAATCAAGCTACATGCTGAAAATGGACGACAAGCGTTCCAGCGAAATTCCCGTTTCCCGCGCGCAAACTAAACGTCTGAGAGAGCTTTTGAAGCTATAGCGCGGCCGATTCCTGTTATCATCGCAAGAATTTATTCTCCGTCGTGTCAGGAGCATGTTTCGAGAGTGGCGAAAAGCAAATCGACCAAGGGGCGAGTTCTAAGCGGGATGAGGCCCACAGGCCGTCTTCATCTGGGGCATTATTTCGGCGCACTTTCGAACTGGCTGAAGCTGCAGGAACAATACGACTGCTTCTTTTTTGTCGCCGATTGGCACGCGCTGACCACGCATTACGAAGATACGTCCTCGATCGCCGAAAACACGCTGCAAGTCGCGCTGGACTGGCTCTCCGTCGGCCTCGATCCGGCGAAATCGACGCTGTTCGTGCAATCGAGCGTGCTGGAGCACGCCGAACTGCACGTGCTGCTCTCGATGGTCACGCCGCTTTCGTGGCTCGAGCGCGTGCCAACATACAAAGAGCAAATCGAGAATCTGAAGGATCGCGACCTGGGAACGTACGGATTTCTCGGGTATCCGCTGCTGCAGGCCGCCGATATCGTGATCTACGACGCGGATTTTGTTCCCGTGGGCGAAGACCAGGTGCCGCATGTGGAGCTCACCCGGGAGATCGTCCGGAGGTTCGACATTCAGTTTGGGTTGGAGGTCAGCCCGGCTCTATTGACCGACTTGCTGTCCGACCAGGAGACGCTCGAACGAGTTCTCGACAATACCGGGACGAGGCTTCATTTGGTTGTTGAGTCGCGGGAAGGGCGGGAAGTGCCCGGCCTATTTCGTTCGGCATTCAGGCGTCGTGCAATGGAAATCGGTGTAGAGAATTTCTTAGAGATCGCTGGCAAGGACCGCAAATTCTTCCGCGTCACGCGAGTTTTGCGCGAGCCGGGCGCGCTGCTCACGGAAACGCCGCGCTTGCCCGGTACCGATGGCCGCCGCATGGCGAAAAGCTATGGCAACGCCATTTGGCTGAGCGATCCTCCCGATGAAATTCGCAGCAAGGTCCGAAACATGATGACCGATCCGCAGCGCGTGCGCCGTACCGATCCCGGACGGCCGGAGGTTTGTCCGGTGTTCGCGTATCATAAGCTGTTTTCGCCGCCGGACGTGATCGCGTGGTCCGATCAAGGCTGCCGCACGGCGGGCATCGGCTGCGTCGATTGCAAGAAAGCCATGGCCGAAAACCTGGTCAAGTGGATCGAACCGATTCAGCAACGCCGCGAGGAATTGGAGGCGCGCCCACAGGAAGTTTGGGATATCCTCGACGCCGGATCGAAAAAGGCGCACGCCTCCGCGCGCCGGACCATGAAGCGCGTGCGCAACGCGATCTTCGGCTGGGATGAGGCGCGCAAAGAGCGATCCGCGGGCCGATTGCAAAGCAAAACGCCGGCCTCAGGATGACGATGGCCGGATCGTCAGAAGGGAAGTGATTTGGCAACTCCGTATCGCGTGAACCTGCCGGTTTATGAGGGTCCGCTCGATCTCCTGCTCGATTTAATTCGCAAGCAGGAGATCGACATCCACAACATTCCCATCGCCAAGATCACCGAGCAGTATCTCGATTACCTGCACCAACTCGAAACGCTCGATATCGACGTCTCCGCCGATTTCATTTACATGGCCGCCACGCTGATCCACATCAAGTCGAAAATGCTGCTGCCGGCCGATCCGCTGGCAGGGCCGGAAGAGCAGCAGGATCCGCGCGACGAGTTGGTCCATCGTTTGCTGGAGCACGAAAAATTCAAAAACGCAGCGCAGCTGCTCTATCAAAAGCAGCAGATCGAGGACCACGTCTGGTCCAGGCCCGATCGCGAGCTTTATACCGGCGACGCGGTGGAGGGTGAACTGGTCGTCTCGTTGGTCGATCTGGTGAAGACGTTCCAGCAAGTGCTCGAACGGCGCAAGGAAGCGCCGAAATTCCAGCTGCATCATGAGACCGTGACCATCGCGCAGATGATGGACCGCCTTCGCCAGCGACTGATCTCCAGCGATCACCCCGTATCGCTCATCGATTTTTTCGATAGCTGCGCCACGCGCAATGCCATGATCGTGGCGCTCCTGGCCGTCCTCGAGATGGTCCGCATGCAAGCCGTGATTCTCGTGCAGTCAGAACTTTTTGCCGATATCGCGCTGCGCAAGCACAAAATGTTCGACGCCGTGTTCGCGGGCCCGGACGCCATGGCCAAAATTGAGGAGCAATATCTGTGACCATCGAACCGCAACAGCTTCAGGCAGCGGTCGAAGCGATCATCTATGCCGCGGACGAGCCCGCGACTCTCGATCAGATCGCCAACGCGCTCGGAGTGGAAAAGACAATAGCGCGTGCGGCGCTCGACCTGCTCACCGCGGCCTATCAGACCGAAGACCGAGGAATCGAAATCCGCAAAGTAGCGGGCGGATGGAAGTTCTACACCAAGCCGCAGCATCACGATGCCGTCCGCAAATTCATCAAAAGCTTGCAGCCTCCGCTGCGCTTGACCATGCCCGCGCTTGAAACTCTGGCCGTGATCGCCTATAAGCAGCCCGTCACCGCGCCGGAAATCAACGAAATTCGCGGCGTAAATGTGGGCGGCGTGATTAATACGCTGCTCGAGAAGCGGCTGATCACCACGGCTGGCCGCA
>JAGWRH010000015.1 GCA_028876695.1 Acidobacteriota bacterium
CCGAAACGGCCGGGAAAACCGCGAAATTCCGGCCGCGGCCGCTTATTTCAAATCCTGAACCAATCCATTTGAATTGCGAATAGCACGAGCAAGCGATTGAGCAGCATAGTTTTACTCCGCCGCGCGCGCATTCGGAACATCTATCTCGCGCATCGAAACGTTGCATTTTCCTTCGCGGCAGCTTGCCCGTACTCTCGGGCCGCGGGATTCCAATCTCGAAGGAGATTTTCATGGCCGAGAAGACTACCGGTGAGATGAAGGCAACGCTCGGTTTGACCGGACTGACGATGAACGCAATGGCGTTGATCGCGCCCGGCGCGTTCCTGTGGCTCACGTTTTACGGGCAGGCGACCGAGGGTTCCACCTCGCCGTCGATGTGGATCGGCATCATCTTCGCCCTGCTTTTGTGCCTTGCGACCGCGGTGTGTTACGCGGAGATGGCGAAGCTGTATCCAGGTACCGGAAGTTCGTATTACTTCGCGGAGCAGTCCTTCTTAAACCACGAAAAGGCATGGAGATACGCGCGAATTTCGAAGTTCATCGTCGGTTGGGCTTCGCACCTCTACTACTGGATTTATCCAGCGGTCATGGTGGCGACCACCGGAATTTTCGTCGGCTACGTGGTCGGAACGCTCTATCCCAGTTTCATGAGCGCCTCAAATCCCGGACCGATGTTCATGATGGCCGTGGCGATCGTGTTCACCTTCGGCGTGGCATACATCGCGCATCGCGGCGTCACCGGCTCGACTTCCGTCAATATCGCGATCAACGTGATTCAGATTTCAGCGCTTCTGGTGTTTTCGGCGATGGCCATCGGCTACCGCACTAGCCATCCCGCGGGAAGCGTCGCATGGCAATGGGACGCCACCTCAGCGGATGCCTATAACTGCGAATTCCAGACCGACGCCCATGGCGCGATCGTGCGAAACGCCAGCCAGATTCCGCAATGCAAACTTGACGCAGCCGGCGCGATCGTTCCCTATCACGTGAGTTATCCCTGGAGCGATTCGAACGGCAATTTCCTGAGCCACCCGAACGCGAAGTCGGTGGTCGGGATCCACAATCTCGGCTGGATGTTCGTACAGGCCAATATAGCGATCTTAATATTGGTAGGATTCGAATCCGTCACAGCGATGGGAGGCGAAGCGAAAAACGCCAGGCGCGATGTGCCCATTGCGGTCCTCACGTCCCTCCTTGTGCAGGGGGCGTTCTGCTACCTGGTCGAGTATTTTGCGGCGAACTATGCTTTAAGTAGCGGCTACTCGATGCAGAGCGCTTCCGCCTCGGCGGCGCCAATCGGCGATCTGATGGTGATGGTCGGGGATGCGCTTTTCGGCCCCGGGCATGGGCGAGCTTTCATGCTGATCGAGGCGTTCACGGTTTTCCTGGCGCTCATCGGCACCACGCTCTCGTGCATGAATACGGGCGCGCGCGTCACCTACGCGATGAGCAAGGACCAGGAAGTTCCCGAACACTTCGGCATTCTGCATGAAAAGAACCTCAGCCCGCACAAAGCCATCTGGACGCTGGCCGTGATTTCCGCGGTGATCGGCTGCGTCGGATTGCTTATGGTATTCGGCGACGGCGGAGCGCCCACCGATGCCGCAATTGCAGCTCTGCCGCACGGCTTCTGGTCGAGCTTCGGTTACCTGACGCACGCCAGGATGGCCGCCTTGCCGAACACCTGGACGACCATCACGCTGGCGTCGAATTTCGGCACGTTCCTGCTTTACGGCCTCAGTTGCGTCACGTGCATCGTATGCTTTCACGGTCACCCGAAGTTCAACTTCGTCAAGCACCTGGTGATACCGGTCTTCGGCGTGATCGCGAACCTGGTGTGCATGTCGTTCTACCTGATCGGGCCGTTCATGGGATATGGCACGAAGATGGAACCCTATCTGGCGCTGGGAATTGCTGCCTGCTGGGCTATCTACGGAGGCATCTATTTCTCGATGAATAGCCGGAAGACGGGCAAGACCACCATGGTGACCGTGCGGAGCACCACATAATCGTTGGTCACGGCTCGGGGCGGGCGCCACGGGGCGTCCGCCCGCATTCCAGCGGCCAGCCTATTCAAATCGTGGATTTGAACGATCCAAAGCTTGCATCGCTCGTCCGCCCCCCAGGCTTGATAATGGTCTGCATGTGAGGCTCGTATCGCCGGTCAACGTGACTCCTTGCGCGCAAAACCCGTGCGCCCGGAGCCACGGAACGCACGCACATGAAGCACGCGGCACCCAGCAAGCAACGCGCAATCCTTTCGGCGGAAGGCCGCAAATAATGGGCAGTTCGATGGAAGCGCGCGAGTACGGTACCGCTGCCGAGCGTGCGGCGCCGCGATATGTCGCGCCCGCACCGGGTATGGACGTCGAATTCGCTCAACTTTCAGACCTGGGACGCGTGCGCCAGGTCAACGAGGATTATTTCGGTTACGCGCGCCCGGCGGCTGCCGAGGAGACGCGCTCGCGGGGGTGGCTTTTCGTGGTGGCCGATGGTGTGGGCGGAAATGCCGATGGCGAAGTCGCGTCGCGAACTGCCGTGGAGTCTGTGCTAGCCGGATTTCGGGGCGCTGCGCCGGGCGAACCGAACGCTTCATTGCTGCCGGGGCTAATCCGGAAAGCGAATACGCGCGTGCTCGATGTTGCGCACGAAGGAAATCCCAGCGGCTCGAATATGGCCACGACGATCGTGGCCTGCGCGCTGCGGCACGATCGCGTGGTGGTGGCGCATGTTGGCGATTCGCGGTGTTACCTGATCCGCCGCGACGAGTCGCGGATTCTAACCCGCGATCACACGTACGCGGCCGAGCAGGTTCGAATGGGCATCCTCTCCGCAAAGGAAGCCGCGGAATCGGACGCAAGGCATGTGCTGAGCCGGTCGTTGGGCGGCGGCTTGACCGTCAACGTGGAAGTGAATGAGCATCAGGTATTCGTCGGCGACGTCCTCGTGCTCTGCACCGACGGTTTGCACGGCTCGATTGCCCCATCGGAAATGGCCGCCGTGGCCGGGCGCGCGGAAAATCTCGAAGCCGCTGCGAAGCGCCTTGTCGATATTGCCAACCAGCGGGACGGCAGTGATAATATCAGCCTGCAGATCGTGCGCGTTCGAAGCGTGGAGCGTGTGGGGATGTACCGCGGCCGGCCCTACCGGCTGCCCTAGTGTGAAACTTGTCCCCGACTTCCGCTCTACCCTTGCCTGACGAGGCTTCTTCGGTCCGACCCGGCGACCAACTCGATCATTACCGCATCGACGCTGTGGCCGCCCGCAGCGGAATGGCGTCTATTTTTCGCGGCACGGATCTCCGCACCGGCAAGCAGGTCGCCATCAAGGTTCCGCATCCGGAAATGGAAAGCGATCCGGTCCTTTTCGACCGCTTCAAGCGCGAGCAGGACATCGGCAAATCCCTCGATCATCCCGGCGTGATGAAGGTATTCGCCGACCCGGACCGCAGCCAGCTTTACATGGTCATGGAGTGGGTCGATGGACGGCTGCTCCGCAAGATCCTCGATCAGGAGAAGAAACTGCCGGCCGAGCGCGCCATCAAAATCACCATCGGCGTCTGCGATGCGCTCGATTACATCCACCGCCATGGAGTGGTCCACCGCGACCTGAAGCCCGAAAATATCATGGTGGACGCGAATGACGACGTGAAGCTGATCGATTTCGGCATCGCCGCGCAGGCCGGCGCGCGAAGGCTCACGTTCGCCAAGCTCTCGAACGTGATGGGCACGCCCGAATACATCTCGCCCGAACAGGTGAAAGGCAAGCGCGGGGACGGCCGCAGCGACATCTACGCGCTCGGCGTCATGCTCTACGAAATGCTTACCGGCAAAGAGCCGTTTCAAGGCCCCAATCCCTTCGCCATCATGAACGATCGCCTGCTGAACAACCCCATCCCGCCCCGTGAAATCGATCCAGCAATCTCGCCGCAGCTGCAGGAAATTGTGTACCGCGCGCTGGAGCGAGACCCCAAGAACCGCTATGCCACCGCCAGCGAATTCGCCTGGGATCTTGAGCACCAGGACCAGGTGGGCGTCGCCGACCGCGCCGAGCTGCGCGACTGGAAAAAACGCCGCACGCCGTGGGTGCGCCGGGCGCTCTTTTACCTCATGCTCATCATGATTCCCGTGGTGATCTTCGGCCTGATGTTTCTCTTTACCCGCCGGTAGTACCGCCGATTTCTCCCGTTTAGGACTTTGGAAGCCCGGGTTAGCCTGACGACGCCCGTACCTGCAGCCGTCCCGTTCAATGCGCGGCGGTCTCACATGCGGTGGAGAAGAATGCTTTGCGCGATTTCTCTCAAGTCTTCTTATGGAGCGCATAGATTTTTCGTATCGGTTTTTTTCTGATTGGTTCGATTGAAACGATGAGTTGGACCATTTGCGTGTGCGCCTGTAGCTTGTTCCGACGGAAGTTTCGCTTGTGAGAACGCCGCGATCCCACGGGACTGCGATCGACCGTGAGCGCGATCAGGGAGGCAGAGGAAACCACATGAGGAGCATGAGGTGCATTCAAGGATGGGTCACGGGCGCTTTCGCTGTGGGGTTCGTCGTTGTTCTTATGGCTGTACCGCCGGCGCGAGGACAGGCAGCGGCTGGAGCTTCGTCTTCGGCAAATCAGCAGGGCCAGCCGGCTGCGGCGGACCCGGCGCAAGCACCAGCGCCGGCGCAGAATGCATCCGCTCCAATGCCTTTGCCGATGCCATCGATGGATGGCCCGTTGCAAACCGCCGTGCCGCACGAGTTCGATGCAGGCCCCTTTGGAAAGCTCGAGGTTACGGGAATACTCAGCGGCTTCGGCGCCACGGAAGGCGATCACGTCCTTGGAAGCCAGGCGACAATCTGGGACCTGAGCAATGGTCAGGTATTTGTTCAAAAAACGACCGGCTGGTGGCAGTTCTACCTCCAAGCGGGAGCGTACAACCTGCCCGCGCTCGGGACGCCATTCCTTTCGACCGGCGACACCGTAAAAGATTTTTACGGCGCGTTCCCGCAAGGCTTTTTGAAGCTGGTGAAAGGCAATTTTTCAGCGGAAATCGGCGCATTGCCAACGCTGATTGGCGCGGAGTATACGTTTACGTTTGAGAATACGAATATCGAGCGCGGCCTGCTGTGGAATCAAGAAAATGCCGTGAGCCGCGGCATTCAATTCAATTACACGCATAAAAAAATCAGTGCGTCCGTGAGCTGGAACGACGGGTTCTATTCCGACCGCTATACGTGGATCACCGGTTCGGTGGCGTACGCATTTAACGCCGCGAACACGCTTTCGTTCGTGGCGGGAGGCAATGCCGGAGAGTACGACAAAAATACGGCGGCTACGCCTCTCTTCTTGAACAATGAGCAGATCTACAACGTGATTTACACCTACACGCACGGCCCGTGGGTGATCACGCCCTACTTCCAATACACCAATGTCCCTACGATTCCGAAGGTGGGCATCCTGGCGGGCGCGGCCACGGCGGGAGGGGCCGTCCTGGTCACCTATAACTTCAAGCACGGCGTTTCCCTCGCCGCTCGTCCCGAGTACATTTCGAGCACCGGCAGCGCGGCCAACGGCACAATCAATCTGCTATACGGCCCCGGGAGCAAAGCATTCAGTTTCACCGTTACCCCCACTTACGTGAAGGGCGCATTCTTCGCACGCGGGGAATTCGCAATCGTGCATGCCACGGACGTCACGCCGGGAGACGCCTTTGGTCCGCTCGGTACGAGCGCCAATCAACCGCGTGGAGCGCTCGAGGTGGGGTTTCTCTTCTGAATTACCGGCTCTCTTAGCGACGGCGACCGCTCGGCCACAAAGGCCGGACGGCGCCGTCGATCAGATTAACGTCCCGGGCTGGCGCCTGCTGCGCCGGCGGTTTCGTGCGTAGCTTTCCGAGAAGCATCAGGATCCGTTGCCAATGCCGCTTTCCCTTCAGCAACTGCGGCCGCGTACGAGACGAATGTCGAGGGAACGTAATCGGAGCTGCTGCCAATAACGTGTCGCACGCCAAATTGCGCTGGCGCGATCGGCGAGAGCCTTCTTATTGTGCCGGAACTGTAGCCGCCGCCGCTCGCGCCTGGATTCGCAAGGCTGCTGGGAGACGCGGTAAAATGAGCGCCACCGCCGCTATGTCTCGGTTGCGCCTGGGCGTAAGCTGCAAAAGTTAGGACCAGTACCGCTGCACCCGTTAACTTAACGATTGCTGCGCGACGAGATTGCTCTCTAGCCATGTCGAACTTAGTCGCAACCAGCATTCCAGCGCACGTGCTGAATTCGCCGTTGAATTTAAGGGTCTTATCGATCGCTCGAGTCCTGGCAGCGGGCTCTTCACCTCGATGATGTGGACGGGCGTTTCTCTCGGCTGGCAGTCCAGTCTCCATGCACCAAGTCGCCCCAGTACTGGAACTCAGGCTCGGCACCAGGTCAGAACAATTTCCAAGCCGCGTACGCGGCGCCTTTTAATGGACATTCTTCGTCGAGGATGACGTGAATCGGCACGTCCTTCAACGAGAATCCGCCCGCATTCGGTCTGCGCTGCATCGCGGCGGCAAAGCGCCCTTCCTTGATTTTCACCAGGATTTTGACGGCGATCCCGCCTGCAACGTAAATGCCGCCGCGCGCGACAGCCCGAAGCGCCAGATTCCCGGCTTCCGATCCATAAATCTCCGTCCACAGGTTGACGGTGTTCACGCAAACGGGACACGAGCCTGCGAACGCGAGTTGCGTGATTTCCGCGGCGGGATCGATATCGAAATCCTTCCCGTCAAAGCCGGGGTGGCGCACGGAGGAATCGAGAAATTCATGTATCTGCTGGAAGCCGCGGCCGGAAAGGATCAGCTCCTGGAAGACGAACTCATTGTTCTTTTTCAGGAATTTCCATAGGTCCGCTTGCTGATCGGTGTTCGGCGCGAAATCGGCGTGTCCCGCTTCCGAAGGCATGGCCACGTACTGCCCGCCATCCCAATACAAAATCGATTCGCCCAGCCCTGTCCCCGCCGCAATCACGGCACGCGTGGCTTCCCGCACCGGCAAGCCCGGGACGATCGTCACCATGTCGGCTGGCCCGAGCACGCCGACTCCGTATGCCGTCGCCTGCAAGTCGTTCAGCAGCCGGACGCGCGGCAGCCGCAGAAATCCCGCCATCTCCGCCGCGTCAACGGTCCAGGGCAGGTTCGCCGCCTTTACGCGGTTATCCAAAATGGGCCCTGCGATTCCGAATGCCGCGGCGGTTACTTGCGCGCCGGTCTGGCGCAGAAAATCTTGCGCAATTTCGTGCAGGCCCGAATGTTCATGACTCGCGTAACGCTTATGCGCGACGCGCACCAGTGCGCCGGAGTCCACGCTAAAAAGTCCCAGATTCGACTTCGTCCCGCCGATGTCGCCCGCAAGAATCATCGCCATCTCCGCAAGGATTATGCCGGAGTATACGAGAATTGCCAGTAAAGGATGAGCGGCTCAGCTCGGTTTAGGGGAGCGGCCGCCACTGCCGGCCGTCGGATTCCGCCAGATCGAATGCTGCCTCGGGACCTTCGCTCCCGGCCGGATAATTTGGAAATGCAGGCGCTGGGCCATTCTTCCACGCGTCAATGATCGGATCGACGAGCGCCCAGGCGGCTTCGACGCTGTCCGCCCGGTCGAACAGAGTCGCGTCGCCGCGTATGCAATCGTTGATCAGCGTCGCGTAGGCCTCGCGCGATCCTGCGCCGAATGCACGCCGGTAGCGGAAATCCATCGTCACCGGGGCGATGTGCAGTTTCGAGCCGGGCGCTTTCGCGCCAAACGACAGCGAGATGCCCTCTTGCGGCTGGATGTTGAGCACCAGAGAATTGGGCTCGACCGCCTCGCCTCGAAACACCAGGTGCGGCGCACGCTTGAACATAACGGCAATTTCCGCCGAAGGACGGGCCAGCCGTTTTCCCGTCCGAAGGTAGAACGGCACGCCGCTCCATCGCCAGTTGTCTATAAAGAGCTTCAGGGCTGCAAACGTTTCCGTCGCGGAATTGGGGTTCACGCCGGGTTCTTGGCGATAGCCTGGAACCGGTTCGTCATTTACGCAGCCCGGCCCGTATTGCCCCCGCACTACATCCCTGCGCACGGAATCGCCATCGAGTGGCCGGATGGATTGCAACACCTTGATCTTTTCGTTGCGGACAGCCGTCGCATCGAAGTTCGCGGGCGATTCCATCGCGATCAATGCGGTGAGCTGCAGCACGTGGCTTTGCACCATGTCGCGCAACGCTCCCGCCGATTCGTAGAACGCTGCGCGGCGTTCCACGCCCAGCGATTCCGCGGCCGTAATTTGCACGCTATCGACGTAGTTCCGGCTCCACAGCGGCTCGAAAATGCCGTTGCCGAAGCGAAAAACCAGCAGGTTCTGCACGGTTTCCTTGCCGAGATAGTGGTCGATGCGAAAGATCTGCGACTCGTCGAAGACGCTCAGAAGTTGCTCATTCAGCGCCTGCGCCGACGCTCGATCATGCCCGAACGGCTTTTCCACGACAATCCGCACCCAGGACCTTTCGTTTTTCGGCTTCGCGAGTCCAGCGCGCCCCAATTGCTCCACGATCCGCGGATACACCGAGGGAGGAGTGGCGAGATAGAAGAGCCGATTGCCTCCCAGCTCGGCTTCGCGATCGAGTTCATCGAGGCGCTTCGCCAGGCGCTGGTACGTCCCGGGATCGTTGTACTCGCCGTGAAAATAGTGAAGCTGCTGCAGAAAATCGCGGTGCGCGGAATCGGCGCCGCCGCTTGGCGTTTTACCCGGCAGGAACTCCGCCGCCTGACGCCCAAACTCGTCGTCACTCATCTCCGTGCGCGCGAATCCCAGCAAACGAAAACGCGGCGCGAGGCAACTGTGCACCGCCAGGTCGTAGAGCGCCGGCAGCAGTTTGCGTTTCGCCAAATCGCCGGACGCGCCGAACATCACGATCGCGCACGGGTCGGCCGGCGCCTCGCAAAAATAACTATCCGAGTGAACCGCTTCCTGGGCTGCCGTTGCGCGGCTGCTCATAAACTCTCCTAACCGGAAGCCATGACCAGCGAGCGTTCCGAAGACATTCCATGTCTGTAAGGATGCTTTGGCTTCCCGGAACATCTATATCGATGCGCGTTGATGCGCCCGGGGTTCAGGACGGATCGCTCGATGCGACCGGGCGGCGCCGCCTACGAAAGAACGTAATACCGAATCAAGTTGCCGTCCGGCTTGCGCTCGCCAATGCCGATGAATACATGTCGCGTGAGCCAGTCATGCTTGCCGGTCTCGACTTCGAAGCTCGGGCACGCGCGCAGATAGTATTCCGAAGGATTCACCGCGGGGCCGCCTTCAAAAACCATCGCGCGCAAGCGCTGCATCGTATCGGGTTTGTAGCCCCACAGGTATCCGCGATTGCGCAGTAGAATCAGCGTCCCGTCGTCTTCCTGCAGCATGTAGCGAGCATCGAATTGCACGGTATTGTCCGGACGGAATAGCGCGTAATCTCCGCCGCTATCCGGCACCACCTTTCCTCGCAAACGCGGGCCGGAAAATTCGCCGCGATCCACGTACACCGCTCCGCGCGCCGCGCCGCTCGGCATGTTGGGTATCGTTTGGACGCGCATGAACCAGATGCGCACCTCGAACGCGAAGTGCAGCTTCGGCGCGTCCAATGTCGAGACAGGAAATCCGAGAGCAGCCGGTTCGCTCATCTAAATCTCGCTTTCATTTATCGAAGGTGCGGCGGCCGCCACCTTTACGGATTATGGGTACTCGGCGCAACGCTCGGTGCGTCGCGATCTTGTCGTTCCGCCAGGTCGATGTCAAGCTCCTGCGGCCGCCGGTGCGTGCCTCGCGCTTCGCCGATCACGGCGGTGATGTTAATATCCGCGTCGCGAAATTTGACTCGAGCCTCGCGTGAGAATTCTGGTTACAGGCGCCTCGGGAAGCTTCGGCCGGCAGGTCGCGGAGTTGCTTCTGCGGAGCGTTCCCGCTTCGGAGTTGGTTTTAGTCACGCGCACCCCCGCGGCTCTTTCGAGCCTTGCGGCCCGCGGAGCGCAGGTTCGCGCGGCGGATTTCGACCGGCCTGAGGCGCTCCCCCGCGCGTTCCACGCCGCGGAGAAATTGCTTCTGATCAGCACGCTCGCTGTCGGTGCGCGCCGGCAGCGTCAACATCGATCCGCGATTGAAGCGGCGCTCGCGGCGGGCGTGCGGCACATCGTTTACACATCGAGCGCCGGCATTCATCCCCGGAACCCTTCGCTTGCGGTCGCCGACCACGTTTTCACCGAGGACGTCTTGCGCCGCTCCGGCGCGGCATTCACCATTTTGCGCGACAGCCAGTATGCCGAGGTCATCGCCACGATTCTCGCGCCAATGGCTCTCGAATCCGGCAAATGGATCATGAGCGCGGGCGAAGGTCGGATCGCGTTCGTTTCCAAGCATGATTGCATTGCCTCCGCCGCCGCCGTGCTCACCACGCCGGGCCACGAAGGCGCGGTTTACGAAATCACCGGCCCGGAACTCCATAGCTTCCGCGAAGCCGCGGCGCTGGCCGCGGAAATCGGCGGCAGGCCGATCGAGTACGTACCGGTGAGCCACGAAGAAAAGCTTGCCTTATTCGACTCTGCCGGCGTTCCCCGCGAATACGTCGAAGGCGAAACCAATTCGGACGGCACGGGCGTCTGGGGAAGTGAGGAAATGGTTTCCTACGAACGCGCCATTCGCCAGGGTTTCTTCTCGATCTGCTCGCGCCATGTGGAAATGCTCACAGGCGGCCCCGCGCGCACGCTGCGGGAAGTGTTTCTCGCGAATCTCCACGCCCTCCGGCCAGCCGCACCGAACCGGTGATACAATCCCGCGCGCCGGCCGATTTCCAGGTTACACAACACCCCTCGCACAAGGAGCGGCAACATGAACGTGGCCATCATCGGAGCCAGCGGCTTCATCGGCTCGAAAATCAGGGATGAGGCCCTGCGCCGGGGCCACCGAGTCACGGCGATCGTCCGCCACCCGAACCGCGTGCCGCGGCGGCCGCGGCTTACAACCGTGCGAGCGGACGTCCTTTGGCGCGACGAGCTGGCACGCCTTCTGAAGGGCCACGACGTCGTGATCGCCTCGTGGAACGCGGTGCGAGGCGTCACCGGCCCGTGGGTTTACAACCGCTACGTGGAAGGAAATCGCGCGATTCTCGCAGCCGTGCGTCGCGCCGGCATCAAACGCTTCCTCGCCGTGGGCGGCGCCGCCAGCCTGAAAACTCCCGAGGGCATTGAACTCCTCGATTCGCCGCAGTTTCCAAAAGTCTTCGAACCCGCCAAACCGGCGATTCGCGGCGTCCGCGAGCTTTTCTACATGCTGAAAAAAGAGCCGGGC
>JAGWRH010000215.1 GCA_028876695.1 Acidobacteriota bacterium
CGCGTCGTCCCAGATCGTGATATTGTCGCCGAAGATCCTCTTCCCCAACCGGCCGCTCAGGCACGAGCGCTTGTCAAGCATCGCTGTCGCGGCGAAGTCGTAGAACAGAAAACCGACCAGGTCCAGCACCGCCGATGGCTCAAGTATTGCCGTGTAATGGCCGGGCGGAATTTCGCGGGGCCCGCGCGATTCGGCGGCTTTGCGGCTGGCGCTTTCCGCGAGCGCCAGAGGATCGAGCGTCCGAATATCCGGTGAATTCGACTTCGCCCATCCCGAGGAATCGGCCTCGAGAATCGTCACCGAACATTCCGACCGAGTCTGCTCGTAGCGCGCCACAAGGCCGCGCGAATTGGCGAGCAGCGATTGATGCGAGCCGCTCGCGAAAATTCCCGCGGCCGTTTGCTTCTTCTTGTCCGCCATTTTGCAGACTTTTGTTACCGCGCGGGCGCGATCCTGCGGCGTCGTTCGCGCGGTCGCGTCGTAACATCGCGACACCTTCCGATACTTCTGCTTCTGGATCATCGGCGGAAGATCGGAAATTTTCGGTTCGTTGCGCGCGATGCGGATGGCCGATTCGACGGTGCGCCGGAGCGATTCATCGTCCGATTTGTTGGTGCTGGCGCGAGCCGTGCGTCCATCGACGACCGCCCGAATGGAAACACTCATCGAATGCTCGGCCACATTCTGATGGATCGTGTTGTTCGCGAATCGCGTGAGCGCGTCGGCGGTCGCGCCGATATCCACTTCCGTCTCGTCGGCATCGCTGAACTTCAGCACCCGCTCGGCGATACGCTCCAGTTCCGCGTCTGATTTTTTGCGATTGTCGGCCATGAAGTTGCGCTATTTCGAAAATGCAATGCCCACGCGCACGTCGCGAAAACGCGCCGGCGCGGCGCCGTGACCGGTGCCCATCGTCTGTTGCGGCTGTCCCTTGCCGCAATTGGGCGTGCCCCACAGCGTCCAGTGTTCGCGTGAGCAGATCGCGTCGCAGCTGTTCCAGAATTCAGTGGTGATCCCGCTGTAGCTTGGATTCTTGATCATCCGGCCCTTCTTTCCGCCCTTGATCTCCCAGCCGATCTCCGTCGAAAATTGAAAGTGGTACCGCTTGTCGTCGATCGACCACGAGCGGTTGGTCTCCATCAGAATGGCATCGTCGGTATCGGCGACCAAATCGTCGTAGTTCCACTTGCCGGGGTTGATGCTGATGTTCGTCATGCGAATCATCGGCAGCCGGTTCCAGCTTTCGCAGCGCATCGTGCCGCCGGAGTGCTTTTCGCCGATGGCCGGCGCGGTTTCGCGGCTGGTCAGGTATCCGGTAAAAAGCCCATTGGTAATAATCGGCGTGCACTTCGCCGGAACGCCTTCATCGTCGTACGCAAACGTGCCCAGGCCGGGTCCGTGCTCCAGCCGCGCGTCCGCCACCACGTTGACGATGTCCGAGCCGTATTTCAGTTTGCGCAGCTTTTCCGTCGTAAGGAAGCTCATGCCCGCGAAATTCGCTTCCATGCCGAGCACGCGATCGAGCTCGATGGGATGCCCGATCGATTCGTGGATTTGCAGCCCGAGCTGCGAGCTGCCAAGGATTATTGTTTTGCGTCCTTCCGGACATTGCGCGGCGGAATGCAGCGCCACGCATTCTTCCCCGATGCGTTGCGCGTTGCCGGCCAGGTCGAGCGACTCGACCAGTTCGTAGCCCTGCAGCATGTGCTGTCCGCCGAAGCTGTTCGGATACGAGCGCTTCTGAATCTCGCTCCCGGCGAAGCTCGTCGCCACAATCCCCGCCCCGGATTGCATTTTGATCTGATGAATCGACGAACCGGTGCTCGAGACGAACAGCTGCTCGACCCGCCGGAACGACATCGAGCCTTCCGCCAGCGTCACGCCTTTCACCCGGCGCATCTCTTTGTCTGCCGCGAAAAGCAGCGCAATCTGGCTCTCCACTGGAATGCGGAACGGATCTTTCAGAAACGGATTCTGCCACGTATCGACGTATGTTTGTTCAGGTGCGAGCGAAACATTTTCGCGCTTCGCCAGCGCCGAGGCTTTCGCAATCGCCACGGCTTCGGCGGCGCACGCGTCGATCCCCTCGCGCGTCAGGCGGTCGGTGGACGAAAACCCCCACGCGCCATCGGCAATCGCGCGAATGCCGATTCCCAGCGACTCCGATTCGGCGAGCGCGCCCACTTCCCCGTTCTTCGTCGAGATTTCGCGGCTGCGAATGTCCATCACGCGCGCGTCCGCGTATTTCGCGCCGCGGCGCTTCGCGGTATCGAGAGCGGATCCAGCCCATTCTTGCATCATCGCAACTCTTCGTCCTCACTTCTGACAGCGCGTGCAAGTTTCCACTCCGCCGCTTGCCGCGTCAATCGGATTTCTTCGAATCGCTCCGGCGATGCGACGCAAAACTGGTGGGGTTGCTTCGGCGGTCCTGGAGCGAATGGCTGCGCCACGATCTTCGCCACGGGCGTGGTCTTTGTCCCGTGGCTACGCGCTCCGTTCCAAAGCGACCGGGATCGCTAGGCGTCAATCAGGCGTGCCGCCACCGTAGTCACGCGGCGCCCCGCATCCCTTTCACGGCTGGCTTACTTTGAGGCCCGCGAGAAGATTTTCAGGTCGATCGCTTCTGCCATGGCCTTGTAGCCCGCGTCATTGGGATGCAGATGATCGCGAATGTTGAATGATGCGCGAATCTGCAAGTGGTTCGCTGGATCCTGCACGGCTTTGTCGAAATCCACCACTGCGTCGAATGCGCCGCCGGTGAGTATCCACTGGTTCACCGCCTCGCGGATTTTCTCGCCCTCGTCGCTGGCATACGTCGCCCCCTGATAAGGCGTAAGCGTCGCGCCCATCACCTTGATCCCGTGCAGATGGGCGCGCTCGATGATCTGCTTCTGCGCCGCGATCAGATCCTCGGCGGTAACGGGATTTTCCGCGCCCGGCCGTCCGTGCAACCCGATATCGTTGATTCCTTCCAGCACGATCATCCATTTCACCCCGGGCAGGCTGAAAACGTCGCGGTCCAGCCGCGCCAGCGCGGAGACGCCCATCAGGTTCTCGAGCAGTTGATTGCCGGAGATGCCTTCGTTCACCACCGCCCATTTCCCGGCGAGCGATTTATCCGCGGCGATCCGCAGAGACAATTGGCTGGGCCAGCTGCTGTCGGTATCGGGCGTGGAAGTCGCCCCGTCCGTGATGGAGTCGCCGAACGCGACGATCACGCCGGTCTTTTCCGGCGCCAGCACGTCCACCGCGGAAATCCAATACCACGATTGCGTGGTCGATTTCGCGTCGATCGAAGACGCGGAGGTGAAGTCGCCCGGACCGGAAATGTACGTCGTGTGCAGCCCGGTCAGATGGTCCGTCGGATTTTCCGCCTTGTCGGTCACGTACACGCTGATCGCCAGATACGTCATCGGCGGGATGCGCAGATCGACCGGATCGCTCAGCACCTCGGCGCCGGCCGGGATCACCACAGACGTTTGGCCGCTGAACGTGAGCGGATGGTCCGTTGATGCGACGATCGACGAACCCTTGTCGCGCAGCGCGATATGCGCCGCGCCGATGTGCAGCGCCGCGGCGCCGAACGTATTCGACAGCTGCACGCGCGCTTGCGATCCGCCAACGCTCGATCGCACGATCATGCGCACCGTCTGATTTTCAAACGTGGGTGGCGGCGGAAACAGCGGCGGCCGAGCCGCCTGGCCGGAATTATTGCCAGCCGGCCGGGTCAACGCGGCAGGCAACACGATCACCGCGCTCTGCGGCGATGCGGCCCATGTCGGAATCCAGTATTGATCTGCGCCGGCCGCTCCCGATGCATAAGCGATAAGCGCGATGAAGCAGGACGCAAATACAATGACGCGGCGAGCGCGGTGCGGTTGCATAGGCATGCCTCCGGAATCAGGCGGGAATTATTGACACTCACGGGTGAAAATTCAAGCCGCTCTTGGGGATACCTGCCGCGCCTGCGGTCCTCTCGCCTCAACGAATGTCCGCCGCCTCGCCCGCGCGATTGCCGGGGGATTATTTCTTTTCGATGATTCTCGGCGGCTGTAGCGCTACGTATGTAACCGTAGCCCACCGCGCTTCGACGCTCACCTTCACGCCCGGCTTCAGCGCTTCGCGATCCACCTTCATGTTTGCTGGAATTGTCACCCACACGGCCGGAGCCGTGGTGAATGGCTTGATGTCCAAAATATTTCCGCTGAGCGATTGCACCGTCCCGGTAACTTCCTTGGCGGGCGCTTCTTTCGTTTCCGCGGCTTTGCCGTTCTGCTGCGCCACAACCGGAAGGGCGAAAAGCCCGAGCGCCATCAGAACTGGAAGCGATTTTCGAATCATGAGCCCCACAACCCCCGATAATTGCCAGCGGGCCCTTACGATGACCATTCCCCATGTTGCGTGATTCCGGGTCCGCTGGCGCGGCTTAACATACATCGGTGCGTTCGAGAAGGCAACGTGAGTGTTCGGCGCCTAAAAGCTGCGAGTCCACCGCGTGTGGATCAATTCGCCTCCGGGGCCGCCGAATCCCTGCCCCCAATATCACTGCGGCCGCGTGGTGATTGGTTTCTTGGCGAGTTCTTCTATCGGCGGATGGGACCGCGCCTCGACCGGGGTGTTCTCAGGCGGTTGGGAGCCTTGTTTGACGGCAACTGCAAGCATATTGAGCGCCTTCTCGGCCGTCAGCGACGTAAGCACGGCGGCTCGCAACGTGCCGTGATCGACAAGCGACTTGAGCTGGCTCGCCACCCCGGCGCCGAGGCTAGGGATCGCCAGCCATTTGGCGCGCTCGGATTCGTCCGGCCGCGCCTCGAACGCCTTCCGCGCGCCGAAAATGAAATCCGCGTTTTGCGACACGATCAGTTGAGTGCCCTCGGGGCGAACGGTCGAAAGATTAAGCCAGGAACTGACCGCCACGCAGGCATTATCCGCGGTCGATCCCTGCACTTTCACGCTTTTGATCTCCACGTTGTGCGGCTTGCCGCGCTCCAGGCCCTCATACCGCCGCGTCGCGATCGAGCTCATCGCCGGCCCTCGCAGATACAAAACCGAACCGCCTTGCGGCAGAAGCGCGGCGATCTGCCGTCCTTGCAACCGTCCGATCTCGATGTGATCCTGCGAAATCGTAAACACGGGCGCCTTGGCGCTGCGGCGCAACTTGGCGATGTAATCCACCTGCGCGTTGCTGACCACCCACGCAATTCCTGCCGAAACCGCCGCTTCCGCCACGCGCGGCAATCCGGTCGCGTTCACTGGCTCGATCAATATCGCATTCGGGCGCTCGGCTTCTTTCCCCTGCACTAGGGCGAGCAATTGTTGGCTTTGCAGAATCGGATCCATCTCCGCGGAGACGACCTGCAGCGCCATGCCCAGCCGGTGAGCGGCTGCTTCCGCCGCGGAGGCTTGTTCACGCAGATACAAATTGTCGCCCGGGATGGCGTAGACGCACTTGTGGTTTTTTAGCGGCGCCCCCGCCGATTGCGCCGGATGCGAGGCGTTGTGGGTACCGGTTCCCACCATTACGCAGTGTAAAGCGATCACTCAATGCCCGGTAGCACTTTCAGGCGGATCTGTGCCCAAACTGTTTCGCCGCGGCACAGCGCGCAAGCCCAGCTTCAGGGTAACCACACGAAGTGCAGCCGGTTGTTCCTTTGCCAGACAATCTCGGTCACGCGCCGCCTGCCGCGCCTGCCCTGCCGTATAATCGACCTATATGACCTTCTTGCGGCGCGGTTCGATCCGCCTTTTCCGGTTTGCCGGTATCGATCTATATCTGCACTGGACGTGGTTCCTGCTGGCGCTCTTTGCCGTCAGCTATCGCGAAGGCAGCTTCGCCTCCATCGGCTGGAACATGCTCGACTACGCCGCGCTCTTCACCATCGTGACCATGCACGAGTACGGCCACGCCCTGGCCTGTAGACAGGTCGGCGGCACGCCGGACCAGATCGTCTTGTGGCCGCTAGGCGGCGTCGCCTACGTGAATCCCCCGCAACGGCCCGGAGCGACGCTCTGGAGCATTGCCGCGGGGCCGCTCGTGAATGTCGCCCTCGTGCCGGTTCTTTTCGCGCTGTACATGCTCAGCCGCGCTCTCGGATGGGCGTCGAGCATGCCCGAGCTATTCGATTTCGTCAAAAATGTAAACGAAATCAATGTGGCTCTGCTCGTCTTCAATATGCTGCCGATCTTTCCGCTCGATGGCGGCCAGATTTTGCGCTCGCTGCTGTGGTTCGTCGCAGGACGCGCGCGCAGCCTGCAATGGGCCGTGTGGGTGGGATTCGTCGGCGCGGCGGGGTTAATTCTGTACGCGGTGTTCTCGCGTTCCGTGTGGATCGGCCTGATCTCGGCCTTTATCCTGATGAATTGCTGGAACGGTTTGCGCCACGCGCAGGTGCTGGCGCGGATGGCGAAACTTCCTCGGCACGCGGGCTATGCGTGTCCTTCGTGTCAGGCCGCCCCGCCGGTCGGAAGGTTTTGGGTGTGCGGTCTTTGCCATCAGCCTTTCGATATGTTCGCGACGCAGGCAATCTGCCCAAACTGCTCGGCGAGATATTCCACTACGCGCTGTCTCGATTGCGGCGTCCTGCGGCCGACCAACGATTGGCTGATGGAGGCGCCCGTTCTGGTGAGAAGCTAAGCTCACGCGTTTTGAATCGTCATCGCGCCCACAGGGAAAAGATAACCAAGCCCCCTGAAAAAATGACGCGCCTCGGTACTGCCCTGCCCGTGCCGAAAGTAAGTGCTCCCTGCCCTGATTTCGCGCGTGTGGTAACACCCATCGTTGCAACACGTTCCGCCTTCACCAAAACAGCACAGCGGCCGCCGATCCGCCAAATTACATCGGATTCGGTACGCTCATTGCATCCAGTTTAGGTGTGAGGCACGGAATCCAGCCGCCGGCAATTAGAAGGGGGACTCATGTTAGAAACGGCGATGGGAACGCAAACGGACGTAGTTTCGGAGAAGCGGTTATGGCAAGCAGTTCTCTTGACCACGATTCAAGAATGGATGTGTGGCCCGCTGCGCCGCAAACGGCAAGCGGAAGAATACCTTTTCGAGGATAAGAAAGACTTCCAGACGGTGTGCAAATCCGCCGGTATGGATCCGGACCAGATGCGCGCCAAACTCAATCGGCTGCGCATCCGGTTGCTCACCGATCCGCCAGCAGCGGCGCTCTTCAGTTAAATCGCGCGGCTTTGGCTTCGCAGGCGCGGCCTGCGAAGCCTCAGCGCATTCCGCCGGGCGGAGCGCTCATTCCATCGGACAATTCGTGAGTAAACTGTACTGCCGGTTTGCACTCGTGCGCGGACTAGCCTCGCGTCTTTCGGCCGATCAAGAATCCAATCAGGAAGCCCGCGCCGATCGCGGTCAGCGTTGCTACCACCGGCTTGCGGCGGATTTGGCGTCCGGTGAGCGTCACCACGTCTCCCGCAGCTCCGTAGGCGCGAACCGCTGCGGTTCGTACCGCTTTCGCTCCTTCGGCCATCGCGGATGCGGTCGTTTTCGCCACATCTTTCGCAATATCCGCGGAATCCCCAAAAACATCGGCGGTTTTGTCGAGCATCGCCGATTTCGCTGGCTTCATGTTCCGCTCCTTCCTCGGTCCTGGGCCTAACGACTTGGATGCCGCCAGCCTGTGCGGAGGCTCCGGCGCGGCTGAAAAATCTCCAGGCCAATGCCGGCGCAACAATATTTTGTGCCGCCGATCACACTTTCCTCGGAGCTGGGCGCGCGAATAACCTCGGCTGAAAACAAAAACCCCCAGGATCAGCGCCTGGGGGTTCGATATGCCCGGTCACGGAAAACAAATTACGTTCCTTCGTTCCACGACGCCAGGTAGTGTTCCTGCTCGGGCGTCAGTTTGTCGATCGTGACGTTCATCGACTCCAGCTTCAGCCGGGCGATCTGCTGATCGAGATGCTCGGGAACCGCGTACACCTGGTTCTTGAGCTCTTTCGAATGTTTGGTCATGTACTCCGCGGCGAGCGCCTGGTTCGCAAAACTCATGTCCATCACGGATGCCGGATGGCCCTCGGCGGCCGCCAGATTGATCAAACGCCCGTCTCCGAGCAAATAGATGCGGCGGCCGTCCTTCGTCGTGTATTCGTCCACGAACGGACGCGCCACTTTTTTGCCGCTCGAAAGCCGCTCGAGCGCCGGGATATCGATTTCCACGTTGAAGTGCCCCGAGTTGCTCACCACCGCTCCATCCTTCATCTTTTCAAAGTGCTCGTGCGCGATCACGGACTTATTTCCCGTGACGGTCACGAACACATCGCCGATCTTCGCCGCTTCGTTCATCGGCATCACGCGGAAGCCGTCCATCACCGCTTCGATGGCCTTCGTGGGGTTGATCTCCGTGACGATCACATCCGCGCCCAGCCCCTTCGCGCGCATGGCCACGCCGCGGCCGCACCAGCCGTAACCCGCCACCACCAGCTTCAATCCGGCGAGCAGCAGGTTCGTCGCGCGGATCACGCCATCGAGCGTCGATTGCCCGGTTCCATAACGATTGTCGAAAAAGTGCTTGGTCAGGGCGTCGTTCACGGCGATCACCGGATACTTCAGCGTGCCGTCCTTCGCCATTGCGCGCAGCCGGATGACGCCCGTGGTCGTCTCCTCCGTGCCGCCGATCACGCTGCCGACCAGATCGGGATGCTTGGTAACCAGCGTCGTCACCAGATCCGCGCCGTCGTCCATGGTGATTTGCGGCTTGTGCTCAATTGCCGCCTTGATATGCGAATAATACGTGTCGTTGTCCTCGCCCTTGATTGCGTACGTCGGAATTGAGTAATCGTGAATCAGCGAGGCGGCCACGTCGTCCTGCGTCGAAAGCGGATTCGAGCCGCACAGCACCACTTCGGCGCCGCCATCCCGCAGCGCGATGGCCAGGTTCGCCGTTTCGCTGGTCACGTGCAGGCACGCCGATAGGCGCACGCCCTTCAGAGGCTGCTCCTTGATGAAGCGCTTGCGAATCAGCTGCAAAACCGGCATGTGCTGATTGGCCCACTCGATCCGCCGCTTTCCCTGCTCCGCGAGCGAGATGTCTTTTACGTCGCCCTTGACCTTAGCTACTGTTTCCACGAGTTCTCCCCTTCGAGTTGTTTACGAGGACAGCAACGCATCCTACGGAATGGCCCAGTTTGAATTTTCTTGATCGTGGCACAAGCCGTCAAAATGCAAACTGACCCACTACCGCACCTGCGAAAGCTAGCGAGTGGCCGCCACCGTGCCCCGCGACGCCGCTTCTTTGCGAATCGCATCGGCCTTGTCCGTGCGCTCCCAAGTGAAGCCCGGGCCGGAACGGCCGAAATGGCCGTACGCGGCCGTGGCGCGATAGATTGGGCGCCGCAGGTCGAGCGTTTCGATAATGCCCTTGGGCGTCAGCTTGAAGAAGCCGCGAATCAGCTCGGTAATTTGCGAATTGGGCAGCGTTCCGGTTCCAAACGTATCGACCATCACCGAGACGGGCTCGGCCACGCCGATGGCGTAAGCCAGCTGCACTTCCACTTTGCGCGCCAGCCCCGCCGCAACCAGATTCTTTGCGATGTACCGCGCCATGTAGCACGCCGAGCGGTCCACCTTCGATGGATCCTTGCCCGAAAACGCGCCGCCGCCGTGCCGCCCATAGCCGCCGTAGGTATCCACGATGATTTTGCGTCCGGTCAACCCGGCATCGCCCATCGGCCCGCCGGTTACAAAGCGTCCCGTCGGGTTCACGTGAATCGTCGTCTTATTGAACATTTCCCGCGGGATCACCGGCTTGATCACATGCTCGATGATCGATTCGCGGATTTCCGCCTGGCTGGCCTTGTCGCTATGTTGCGTCGAAATCACCACCGTATCGACGCGCACCGGGCGCCCGCCCACATATTCCACGGAAACCTGTGATTTGCCGTCGGGTCGGAGGAAATCGACCGCGTTCTTCTTCCGCACTTCGGAAAGCTTCATGCACAGCTGCTGCGCCAGTTGAATCGGCATGGGCATCAGCTCGGGCGTTTCGTCGCAGGCGTAGCCGAACATCAGCCCCTGGTCGCCCGCGCCGCCGGTGTCGACGCCCATGGCGATGTCCGGCGATTGCGGCTTCACCGCGGAGAGAATTCCGCACGTGTCGCCGTCGAATCCGTATTTCGCGCGGTTGTAGCCGATGTCGTTGATCACGTCGCGTGCGATGCGTTCGTATTCCAGCGCCCCGCGCGCTTCCTTCTTGATCGTGATTTCCCCGGCGATCACCACCAGGCCGGTGGTGACCAGCGTCTCGCAGGCCACTCGGCCCATCGGGTCGTGCTGCATTACCGTATCGAGCACCGTATCGGAGATCTGATCGGCGATTTTGTCGGGGTGACCTTCGGTCACAGATTCCGACGTAAATAGAAACTTCTCATCGTGTACCAAAGCAATGTCCTCCAAGGACGTGACAGGTTATGGAGCGGTCTAAACTGCGCTTACCCGGTCGCAACCAAATCAAAGAGGCTAGCACGCGCCGTAAAACTGTGTCAATCGCATGCACGGAACGGCCGAAATCGCCTCTTGAACGGGCGTATCGGCGGGGCGAATAACGCCCCAGCAGGAAGAATCGTGCTGGTGACTTCGATCAGTGGACCGAACCGCCGCAGGTCGCGCGACCGGCTCGCGGCCGCGCCACCACACGCGCCCGCCCCATTTGGCTGAGCGCCTGGCACCCCGCCAGGGGGGATCTGCGAAAAACTGTCGCGAGAGGCCGCGCGCTACGTTTAGTCCTTCTCGCCCGATTCGCGCCGATAGAGCAGATACGCGTGGATAAACGGGTCCAGGTCGCCGTCGAAGACCTTTTGCACGTCGCCACGCTCGAATTTCGTGCGGTGGTCTTTGATCATCTGGTAGGGCTGCAGAACGTACGAGCGAATCTGGCTGCCGAAGCTGATTTCCGGCTTGGACGCGTCCAGCTTGCGCGCTTCCGCGCGCCGCTTTTCGAGTTCCGCTTCGTACAGGTGCGACTTGAGGATTTTCATCGCGCCTTCGCGATTTTTGTGCTGGCTGCGCTCGTTCTGGCATTGCACCACGATCCCGGTGGGCAGGTGGGTGATGCGCACGGCGGTTTCGACTTTATTCACGTTCTGCCCGCCATGTCCCCCGGCGCGAAACGTATCGACGCGCAAATCCTCCGGCCGCACCACGATCTCGATGCGGTCGTCAATTTCGGGAATCACGAAGACGGAAGCGAACGACGTGTGCCGCCGCGCCTGCTGGTCGAACGGCGAAATGCGCACCAACCGGTGCACCCCGCTTTCGCCGGCGAGCATGCCGTAGGCGTGTTCGCCTTCGATTCGCGCCGTGGCCGATTTGATGCCCGCTTCCTCGCCAGGCGACGTATCCAGCACCGTCGCGCGAAACCCTTTACCTTCCGCCCAGCGCAGGTACATGCGCAGCAGCATCTCCGCCCAATCCTGCGATTCAATCCCGCCCGCGCCGGATTTGACGGTGAGGATCGCATTCAGGCGGTCGGATTCGCCGGAAAGCAGCGTTTTCGTTTCCAGCTCGGAAATATAGGCGTCGAGCGACGCGACTTCCTTGGAAATATCGTCGAGAAGCGCTTCGCGCTGCTCGCTATTGGCTTCCTCGTGCGCCAAATGAAAATATGTATCGATATCGCTGGCTTTCGAGGCCAGGGACTTTTCGGCGTTGACGCGGTCTTCGAGCTGCTTGCGTTCCTGCAGGATGGCCTGCGCCTTTTCCTGGTCCTGCCAGAAATCCGGCGCGGAAGACTTCTTTTCGATTTCGGTCAGGCCCTGCTGCGCGGTGGGAACGTCAAAGATAACTCCGCACGAGCTCGATGCGCTTGGCGAGCTCCGAGTAGCGTTGTTCCAGGTCTTCGATGTGTACGGGCATGTGCTATTCAGCCATCCAATCTCGAAATTTTACGCGTGTGGGTTCACCCGCGCGCGCTCGGGCGGCGCCGCTTGCCGCTCGGAGTCCTTGGGATCGCTGACCATCGATGCGGCCAGCAGTCCCACCGATGCCAGCACGCAGAGCCACGCGAACCAATTGCCGAAGCGCGCGTACGGCGTCATCTCCGTTTCGAAGGCATACGGCGCGTCGAGCTGCCCGCGAATGTCCGCGGGCATTTCGGCCACGGTGCGGCCGTAGGGATCGACGTCCAGCGTGTAGCCATTGTTCGTGTCGCGAAGCAGCCAGCGGCGGTTTTCCACCGCGCGCACCCGCTCCATCATCGCGTGCTGCGCCGGAGCGGCCGACCGGCCGAACCATCCATCGTTCGAAATATTGATCAAGAGCTGCGCGCCATCCGCGGTAAAGCGCCGCACCATTCCCGGGAACACGCCTTCGTAGCAGATGTACACGCCGAATTTCCCGCCCGGGAGCGGTCCCACCGAGTATTCATGTCCGGGGGTGAAGTCGCCGATATCCGCGACCAGTTTGCCCGCGAAAGTAAGCCAGCGGCGAAGCGGTACGTACTCGCCGAACGGCACCAGATGAATTTTATCATATGTGAAAACGCGCTGGCCCGCCGGGTCCAGCAGCGCGGCGCTGTTCGTCGCGTACCAATGATGGTTTGCGTCGCGTTTCCAATCCACGATGCCCACCAGGAAATCGCTGCCCGAATCCTGCGCAATGCGCCGGGCACGCGCGGCGAAATTGGGATCCTGAAACGTGAACGGTGCGGGCACTTCGGGCCAGACGATCAGCCCAGGCTCGACCTTCGCCGCATGGATGCTCAATTGCTGCAGCTCGTCGAGATCGCCCGCGTGCCGCTGCATCCAATCCGGCGGGTAGCTGTACTGCTGTTCGAAATTCGTCTGCACGAGATGCGCCATGTATTGCGGCGCGGGCCGCGGAATGAAATATTTCCCAACGAACGCGATCAAGATCAGCGCGGCGGTTACCACCATCAACGATTTCCAGGCGCGCTGCCTGCCGGAAAGAATCGCGTACGCCAGAAACGCTCCGAAACCCGCGACCACAAAGCTGAGCCCGTAGATTCCGGTGACGGTGGTCAATTGCAGAAGCGGAAGATTTCCGGCGGCCGCGTAGCCGATCAGATTCCACGGGAAGGCGATGATCGGCAGATGCGCGCGCGCGAATTCCATCGTCACCCACAGAAAGGGCGCGAGCCAACACGCG
>JAGWRH010000216.1 GCA_028876695.1 Acidobacteriota bacterium
CATCGAAAACCCGCGCACTGATCTCAATTGCCGCGCTTATCTGCCTGGCCGGGATTGCGGCAGGGCTGTACCTCTACGGCGGAAAGCGTCCCACTGCCCCTGCGCCCGCGAAACCGGGGCCAGCCCCCGACATCTTTGACAAATTGCCTTCCACTGCTCCCGTTGTTGGTTTCGCGAATGTGGCCGAACTTCGAAATCTGAAAAACACGCCGCTGGCTTCTGTGCTTGGGCTGGCCGCGCCCGGGCCCGCAGAAGACCGCGAATACCGGACGTTCGTCCGGGACACTGGTTTCGATTACACGCGCGATCTCGATAAAGTTGCCGTCGCCTTCTGGCCCGCGAATCTGGTGCAAACCGCAGGGACGATTGGCCAAAACCGCGTAGTCGCAGTTGCGGACGGGAACTTCGATCAACAAAAAATCGACGCGTACGCGCTGCGCACCGGGCGAAAAATCCATCAAGGAGCGCAGATTATCTATGACGTTCCCGGCAATCCACCCATCGCATTCGAGTTTCTATCGCCCGCGCGGATGTTAATCGCCAGCGGCAGGGACCCCATGAGCCTGTTGGCCATCGCCAATACGCGTCCGGATGACGCGGCGATACGGGCCCGCATCGGCCGAGTCGCGGGAGCGCCCATTTTCGCCGTGGCCGAAACGGCCACCCTTCCGAAGAGTTTCTACTCAAATTTCCAAAACTCCCCGCAACTCGAACACCTCGTTCGAAGCATCCAGGAAATCACGCTGGCCGCGCAGCCCAGCGGCAACGATATCAGAACGGTGGTGGATGCTCAGTGCGATTCCGTCAAGAACGCGCTCGAGATTTCCACTTTGCTCGACGGGTTTCGCGTGATCGGGCGCGCCGAGCTCGCCGATCCCAGCGTGCAGCGTCAAATGAGTCGACAGCAGGACGAATTCTTGACCGGGCTGCTAAGCGACGCCAGCATCAGCCGCGATGGAAATTGGGTCCGGGCGACATTCAAAATCTCCCCCGCTATGCTTGGTGCTTCTCGCTAGTCGCGGCGCGCTTTCCTGCACTCGGGCTGCTGACTTTCCTTCCTCGATCACCATCGTTGTGTAGTCTGCGCCAAGCGCCAATAACTGCGATTGACATAGGGGGCTATTTAGAACTTAAATCTCTCTCAAACGAGGAATATGCTCGCGGAGATTTCCGCACCTGATGGGAGAGAGTATGAAACGCATGTGGATTTTTGTATTTGCCGTCTGCGCGTCTCTTTTCCTGCTGCCCAACACTCATGCACAAGGCGTGGGTGCGTCCGGCGATCTGACCGGAACAATTACCGACCCGTCCGGGGCCGCAATAGCGAACGCCCAAGTGAGCGTTTCACAGCCGGACCGGGGATTTCAGCGCGCCACGACGACCGACGAAACAGGAGAATACCGTTTCACGGGCTTGGCGCCGGCCAACTATGAACTGACCATTTCAGCGAGCGGCTTCGCGGCCGTCGCGCAAAAGGGCGTCACCGTCACGATCGGGCAGATTACAGTTGCTGATTTTCAGTTGAGCGTCGCCAGCGTCGCGCAAGAAGTTGAGGTCACGGGAGCCGCGCCGGTGGTGAACGTGGAGCAGGCGCAGCAGGCCAATAGCATCAGCGACCAGTACATTACCGATCTGCCCATCAACCGGCGCGATTACCTGACCTTCACACTGCTCGCACCGGGCGTTTCAAACGCCACTCGGCTTGCTTCGGACCAGGATTTCCGCGTAAAGCAGACGCCGCAGAGCGGGCTTTCCTTCTACGGCAGCAACGGCCGCGGCAACAGCTTTACCGTCGATGGCGGCGAGGCAAACGACGATTCGGGCGGCGTCCGGCTCAACGTGAGCCAGGACGCGGTGCAGGAATTTCAAATTAACCGCAGTAACTATACGGCCGAACTCGGCGGCGCGAGCGGCGCATCGATCAATATCGTCACCAAATCCGGGACGAACAACCTGCACGGAAGCCTTTACGGATATTTCCGCAACGACGCGCTCGATGCGCGAGATCCCTTCGCATTCACGCAGGCGCTGCAACCCGGACAGATTTTCAATCCCGCGCAACCCGACACGGTGGGAGCTCCCGCCAAGAACAGCCTCAACCGCCAGCAGTTTGGCGGCACGGTGGGCTTGCCGATTCAGAAGGACAAGACATTTCTGTTTGGTTCCTTTGAAGGGCTGCGCCAGGATGCGCAGAACGCCGTCCCAATTCTCACTGACACGGCCATCTTCCGGCCGCTTTCTATACCGCAGAACAATCAAACGGCTGTGATCAACGGACTGGCGGCCGAAGGCGGTACTGCTGTTCCCTGTCTGACGGGACAGCCGGCTCTGCCGGCGGCCACATGCGCGGCGATCCTTACGAGCGTTCTTACCGTTTCGTCCGGAGCAGGTCCGCTGAAGGATTTCCTGATCAACCAGTTTGAAGGAAACGGCGGGCTTTTCCCGTACGCCACCCGTGAGTACCTGGGGTTTGTCAGGCTCGACCACCAGTTCGACGAACACAACCAGTTGTTCGTAACCTACAGCTACGGCCACGATCGTGAAGAAAATCCAGACGTGCAATCGCTAACTGGTTTCTCGCGCGGCAGTTTGACACGAGGCTACGACCATACTCTGCAGGCGGCATGGTTCCATCAATTCAGTGCGAATTTTTCAAACGAAGCCCGGGGACAGTTCAATTATCACAATTTCGATGTCATCTCAAACGCGCCTGCCGAGGTCGGTCTGGACATTCCGGGGTTCGTTAGCCTGGGGACCAACATCTTCCTGCCGAATTACTCGATTCTTCGGCGTTATGAATTCGCCGATAACGTGACACTGCTGCACGGGCATCACACGTGGAAGTTCGGCGCGGAAGAGTTGATCCGGGGCAACCACACCGAGGCGCATACCTTTTTCCCGGGGCGGTTTGTATTTGGAAATCTTCCGGGGGGAATTTTGAGTCCGTGTCTGCAGGTCCCAGCGGCCTGCGGGCTGGCAGCGAATCCGGCGTTCATCGACTCACTGCAATCGGCGGCGCTTGGTCTGCCGCAGTTTTATGAACAAGGGTTCGGAAACCCTGTTTACAACTTCAGCCGGCCGTTTACGGCGTTATATGCGCAGGATAGCTGGTCTGTAGCCTCAAACTTGCTGCTGAACGTGGGGCTCCGCTACGAATTGGACACACAATCGGGGGAGCTGGGCACCGACAAAGACAATTTCGCTCCCCGAATTTCGATAGCCTGGGATCCGTTCAAGGATCACAAGACAGTCGTGCGGGCAGGATACGGAATTTTCTATTCGGAAATTGACGCTCAAATTCCCGACGTAGTGCACACGCTTGGAAACTACAACAATTCGCGGCAAATCTCGAATTTCCTTGTGCCGCTCACCGGCGAACCAGGAAATCCGGGCCTCACATCCGCCGCCATATTTCAAACGCTGTTCGCGCAAGGCAAGGTGCAGTGCACCACGCCGGCGCCAGGAAATGCGGCGTGCATCACACCCGCGAACTTGACACAGTTCGGCATCAATGTAAGCAACACCGGCGCGCTGCCGCCGCTAACGGTTCTTTTCGCGGGACAGCCCGATTATCAGAATCCTTATTCGCAACAGGCTGAACTGGGCGTGGAACGCGAAGTCGCGCACGGGCTGTCGGTTTCCGCCAGCTACATCTACGTCCACACGCAGCGCTTGCCGGTTTCGATCGACACGAACCTGCTTCCTGCACCCGCCACTTCTGTTCCGCTGGCCAACGGTGGGCTAGCGACGTTCCGCAACTGGGCGTCGCCAACGTGTGGCGCCAATCCATTCGCCTGCTTCGTAAATCCGCTGATTCTGCAAAACAACGTGTATGAATCGAAAGCGTCCGCGCTGTTCCAGGGAGGGATTTTCGAGGTCAACAAGCACTTCAGCGATTACTTCACGTTGCTCGCGAATTACACCTACAGCAAAGCTTTCAGTAATTCCACCGACTTTAACAGCGATTACGCGCCGCAAGACGAGACCAACCTCGCCGCGGAGCGCGCGCTTTCCGATTTCGATCAGCGTCACAAGCTGGTGATTGCAGGAGTTCTGGAAGGGCCGGCGCAGGGGGACAGTCTATCTGCCCGAATCCTTTCGGGATTCCAACTTTCGCCCATCTTCACCTACAACAGCGGCCATCCCTTTAACCTCCTCGCGTATTCGGACGTGAATGGCGACCGCCACTACACCAACGACCGTCCGATTGGCGCCCGCCGCAATACCGGCCTCGGGCCGGACATGATTAATTTCGATTTGGGTCTAAGCTGGCGGTATAAGCTCGACGAGAGCAAATCGGTTAAATTTCTGGTTCAAAGCTTCAACCTCTTCAATCGGACGAACTTCGCCAGCGTGAACAACGTGGTGGGGCCGTACTTCGGGCTGCCCACGGTGGCAGGCGGTTCAGGGGCGACCACTTTCAACGTCCATGGTATCCGGCCGGGAACCATGTTGCCGGGAGGCGTGATCGCGAACCCGAGTACACCGCTAACGTTCACATCCGATTTTGCGAAGCGCGAGATCCAGATGGCGGTTCGCTTCGAGTTCTGATCATCCCGGGTGTTCGCGCCAATTTGGGGTCCGTCCGTGCCCGACGGCCACCCCGTTCCATACGTTCTGTAGCCCGCCTGGTGCATTGAACGCCCCCTGCGCGGCATGTTAGGATTTTCCCGCGTTTAGGGACGAATCGTGATCGATAAGATTCTGAAAACCTGTGACCAGGCGGTAGAGAAGGTGTTTGATGGCGCCACCATCATGCTCGGTGGATTTGGCGATCCCGGATTACCCGGCCAATTGCTCGAAGCGTTGCGGCGCAAAGGAGTGAAGAACCTGGCGGTTGTTCACAACGGCGCCGGCGCCGGCGATTGGGCTCTCGGCGGTCTGATCAAAGATGGACGCGTACGCAAGGTGACTGCTTCATTTCCGAATAATCCCGGCGCAATCGCCTTTCAGGATCTGTACTTGAAGGGGCAGATTGAGCTCGAACTCGTTCCGCAGGGCACACTGGCCGAGCGCATTCGCGCCGCGGGCGCGGGGCTGGGCGGATTCTTTACGCCGACTTCGGCCGGCACGGAACTAGCCAACGGGAAGGAAATGCGCACGATAGACGGGCGGGAGTATGTATTCGAAAAGCCATTGCATGCGGATTTTGCTATGATTCGCGCGCATAAAGGCGACCGGCTCGGGAATCTGCAGTTTCGCAAGGCGATGCGCAATTTCAATATCGCAATGGCGATGGCCGGTGCGGTAACGCTGGCAGAAGTGGACGAACTGGTGCCAGTCGGCGGAATCGATCCCGAAGACGTGCATGCGCCGGGGATTTTCGTGGACCATTTGGTGCACTGTCCGCGGCACCCGAAGCTCGTCGAAATAGGTCCACCCAAATAACACGGAGGGCGAATGAAACTCACACGCGACGGAATTGCTTACCGGGTGGCCTGCGATTTGCCGGACGGAAGCTACGTGAATCTCGGGATCGGGATTCCGACGTTAGTGTCCTCGTATTTGTCGCGAGAAAAAGAGGTCCAGTTTCACAGCGAGAATGGGATTCTGGGAATGGGCCCGATGGCCGCGCCCGGCACGGAAGACGTGGACTTGATCAACGCCGGAAAGCAGTACGTGACCATGTTGCCGGGCGGCAGCTTTTTCGATCATCCCATGTCGTTTGCGATGATCCGCGGCGGACACATCACGCACACTGTGCTCGGCGCGCTGGAAGTGGCGGCCAACGGCGATTTGGCCAACTGGCGCACGCCTGGCGAAAAAGTGCCGGGCGTTGGTGGCGCGATGGATTTGGCGTTTGGGATCAAGAACGTGTGGATTACCATGACGCACGTGACGAACAAGGGCAAACCGAAAATCCTGAAGGCATGCACGCTGCCTTTGACGGCTCCGCGCTGCGTAAAGCGCATTTACACGGATATGGCGCTGATCGATGTGACGCCGGAAGGGCTGCTGCTGCGCGAAGTGGCGCCGGGAATCAGCACCGCCGACGTGCAGGCGAATACCGATGCGCCGCTGCGCGTGGCGAAAGAGTGCCGCGAGATGGCGATCCCCGAAAACATTCGCGGTGTGGCGCTGGCCGCGGCGTAGAACACAGCGGCCGAGCTTTCCAC
>JAGWRH010000217.1 GCA_028876695.1 Acidobacteriota bacterium
ATCCAGGGAAGCCACGCCCTAACTTCGCCAGCGAGTAAGTCGGCCAGGCAGGCAGTAATCGCCTCTACGATAGCTCCCACGCGGACCTCCCGAACGAAACCGTGACTGCGTTGACCGCCTGCCGGGCCTTTCTCGCGCCGAGAGCTGTGATCTTATAGAGCCTACGTCGCGGTCTGCCCAGCTCATGCGGATCGCCTTCTTCCCATCTGCTTTGAATCCACTTCGATTTTTCCAGCCGAGCCAAGATCGGATACAGGGTTCCGGAAGCGAGTTCCGTCGAACGTGCAATATCCGCGCCCGAAATCTCATCAGCTGAGGAAACCAGCGCCCCGAGTACCCTTAGCGTTTGCGTCGTAACCTGCATCTTTAGTTTACCCATAATCGTAAGTCTACATAGGGTCGTCGATATCGTCAAGCACAACCCTTTAGGCGCCGCGCCACAGAGCATTGCCAGAAAAAACGCAAAATAGCCGCCGGACGAGGCGTGGTGACGTACAATGTCGCCGCTCATAGGCTGTCAAGCCATAAGCGGAGACCCTCATGAAGATCAATCGAAGAAGGCTGTTGCAGGCTCTGGGAATGTCACCGGCTCTGTTCGCGGGCTCGCCCGCGCTCGCCAAGGCTACCCAGCAATCCGCGAGCGGAGAATACAAGCTCGTGGGACTGAATCCGAAAGGGATTCCGCCGGCGATCACGCTGCTGCCGATGGCGCCGCGGCGTCCGGAGTTCAGCTCGCTCGACGGCAAAACCATCTACATGGTGGATATCGGCTTCAATAATGGCAACGTCTTCTTCGAGCAGATGCAGCGATGGTTCAAGGAGCACATGCCCTCGGTCAAGACGATCTACCGGCGCAAGGAGGGCGATTACCCGCAAGAAGACCCGAAACTTTGGGCGGAAGTAAAGGCCGCCGGGGCAGCCGTGATCATGGGTGTAGGGCATTGAAGCACGTGCGCCCCAGCGACCGTCGGTCACTGCGTAACGCTCGAGAAGATGGGAGTTCCCACGTGCCCCGTAGTCACGGTGGCTTTTAAACAGGAATGCAAAACGAACGCCGCCAAGCGCGGAATGCCCACGCTGAGGCTGGTCTTCTCGCCGCACCCGGTCTGGGGAAAATCCCCCGACCAGCTTTGGGCGTACATGAACGGTCCCGATCCGGCGACCGACAAACCGATGATGCAGGAAGTGATCGGCGCTCTCACCAGGCCTCTAAGCGACGCCGATAAGAAGACGGGGAAGGAAACGCCTTCCGTGGGGCCCGAAAAGTTCGATGCGGATACGCCTAAAAATCTCCAGGAGTTCTACCGCAACAACGGCTACACGGATTTTCTACCCATCATCATTCCCACCGAGGAAGCCGTTGACGAAATGCTGAAAGGCACCAGCCATCATGCGGATGAAATCGCCGGCAAGCTGGCAGCCGGCGGCGGCACGGAGGCATTCGCTGCGTGGACGTTCACGGTGAAGCATGTGGCGATCAGCGCGGTGATGGCAGGCGCCCGGCCGGAATACATGCCGATTCTGCTGGCGATGGCGTCGTCAGGATACATTTCGCTGATCAGTTCGACCAACGACCTGGCGTACGGCGCGCTGATCAACGGGCCGATCCGCAACAAGCTGAATTTGAATTTCGGCATCGGCGCGCTGGGACCGTTCGCGCAGGCCAACGCCACCATTGGCCGCGCGTGGACTCTGATCTCGAAGAATCTGGGCAACGCCGGCGTTCCCGGCGAGACGTACATGGGGGACATGGGCAACACGCTCAATTACATCAACCTGATCATGGCCGAAAACGAAGAGGCCAGCCCTTGGGAGCCGTTCCATGTCCAGCACGGTTTCAAGAAAGACGAAAACGTTGTGAGCATGTTCAGCGGGCTGGGAATCTCCGCGGGGCAGGTGGGCAAAGGGAGTGGCGTGGGTGGCACGCCTCATTTCGACCAGCAATACGTCGATCTCTTCTCCACCTTCACCGGTTTCTTTGGCGCCCTGCTTTTGTGCGAGCCGATCTGCGCGCAAAGCCTGAAGGAGCAGGGATACGACACAAAGGACAAGCTGATCGACTACTTCTACAAAAACTCCACGCAAACGGCAAAGGAATATCGCGATCGCAACTGGTCCTACCTGTTCGAATACGGACAGGCGTTGAAGGGCGTCGAGCCGTTCGCCACGTGGTACAAGCTGCCGGACGATACGGTCATTCCCAAGTTCCCGCACCCCAACCGTATCAGCGTCGTGGTGATCGGTGGCTCTACGGATCCGGTATCGCAGGTGGCCAACTTCAGTTACAGCCGGAGCGTGTCGATCGACAAATGGATGTAGGAACCGCTCCATAGTTCCGCGGTGCGCGCCAGAAGCGTAAAATGGCCTTGATGCTGACCTGTGCGCATTGCGGCGAGCCGATCGAGCATGCGGAAGGCGTTTGGTACCATCCGCACCGGCGATTCCGCGGCCACGGCGGCAGCCTGCCCGAGCTATGCGATTTTGGCGGCAGAGTTGGGCCCACCCGCGCCACACCTGTAGCCGTCACTCCGTCGGACAAGGATTTTCTCTATTCGATCCGCGTGGCAGCCGACGAGGAGAATTTTCTCCTGGAAGCGCTGTGGACCGATTGGCAGCATGCCAACGCTCACCACGGAATTTTGTCCTGCGCCGGTTGTGGCGCGCGTTCCGGCGAGCAACATTCTTTCGATTGCGGCCGGCACGCGCCGGTCACGTTCGATCGCATCCCGGAGCGTGCTTTTAGGCGTTTGACGCGCTGAGTCTCACTGCACCTGGCCCGCTACATTCGCTGACGTTTCCAGCCATATCGGGTATCCTCATCACCGATCTCGTCTGCCACGCGATTCTTCCGAACGGCGGCCTCGATGTATGTGCGGAATCTGCGGCATTATCGGTTTGGAGTCCCAGGAAGCGAGCGAGCCGCTCGTGCGCCGCATGATGGCGGCTATGGCGCATCGCGGGCCCGACGATGAAGGCGCGCTCATCGCGCCGCGCGCCGCCGTGGGCATGCGGCGGTTGAGCATTCTCGATCTTCCCGGCGGTGGCCAGCCCTTGTGGAACGAGAGCGGCACGCTCGCCGTTGTCTTCAACGGAGAAATCTACAATTTTCGCGAGCTACGCGCCGAACTCCAAGCCGCCGGCCATCGCTTTCGCACCCGCTCGGATACGGAAGTAATCGTTCATGGCTACGAACAGTGGGGCCGTGAGGTTGCCGCGAAGCTCCGCGGCATGTTCGCTTTTGCCGTTCTCGAAATGCCGCGAGGCCGGAATGGCCAGCCTGCCGGCGTGTTCATAGCCCGCGATCCGCTGGGCATCAAGCCGCTCTACTACGCAATCGTAGGTGGCGCGCTGCTCTTCGCATCGGAATTGCGGGCGCTCGTCGCCTCAGGCGCAATCGAGGCGCGTCTCAACGGAGCGCAGCTTCCCGCTTATCTCCTTTTCGGCTCGATCGGTGAACCGGACACGCTGCTCGAAGGCGTGCAGACGCTGCCTCCAGGCTGTTCGCTCGCAATTCCGGCCGATCTGCCGATCGAAGCTCCTGCTCCCATGCCGTACTGGGATTTCGCGCGCGATCCCGCCACGGAAATCGCGGAGCGAGCGCCGGCCGAGCGTGTGGCGCCGCCCTCCGATCGCGTGCGCTCGCTTCTCGAGCATGCGGTCGCGTCGCATCTGGTGGCCGACGTGCCCGTCGGCGTATTCTTGAGCGGCGGAATCGATTCCACGGTTCTCGCCGCTCTCGCCAGCCGGGCTCGCCCTGGAGTTCACACGTTTACGGTCGCCTTTCCCGACGCGCGTTACAGCGAGGCGGCCGTGGCCCGCCGCACCGCGCGGCGGCTGGGTACCGAGCACCGGGAGTTGACGCTTTCCGATGGGCAAATGGTCGCCCGCCTCGACGAAGCGATTGCCGCCTTCGATCAGCCCAGCATGGATGGCGTCAATACGTACTTCGTTTCGTGGGCCGCGCGCGAAGCGGGGCTCAAAGTCGCGCTCTCCGGGCTGGGCAGCGACGAGCTGTTCGGTGGCTACGCGACGTTTCAAAATACGGGGCGAATCGCGCGGATAGCCGCGCTCGCGCGCCTGATTCCGGCGCCGGTGCGAAACGCGATCGCTTTCGGATTGGGCGCATCGTCGCCGTCGAAACCGGCCACGGGAAAATTCGCGAAAATTGCCGCGGCGTTCGCCAACCCGGATTCACTGCCTCACCCTTACTTCTTCACGCGTCTGCTGTTCGCGCCGGAAGCGTTGTCCGCCAACCAGGCACAAATCTGGCGGTCGCAGCGCTCGTGGAGCTGGCTCGCCGATGCTTCGCGCCAGGCCGCGCAGCTCGACGATTTCGCTGCGGTGTCCTGGCTCGAGCTGCGGTCCTACCTGCTCAATACCTTGCTGCGCGACACCGATGCGATGAGCATGCGCCATTCGCTCGAGGTCCGCGTCCCGTTTCTGGATATATCCGTCGTCGAATACGTCCTCTCGCTTCCCGCGTCTGCTAAACTCGATGGCTCTGGCCCGAAACCATTGCTCGTTCAAGCCATGGGAGATCTGCTGCCGGGAGAAATTCTCGGTCGGCGGAAACGGACGTTCACGTTTCCGTGGGAACACTGGCTTCGCGGCGAACTGGGGCGGCGCGTTGCGGCCGGTTTCGGGGAATGGTCGCCGGCCCTTGAGCCTCACGTCAGCCGCGAATTTGCGGCTGCCGTTTGGGAAGGTTTCCTGCGCGGCCGGACCACGTGGTCGCGGCCGTGGAGCCTGTACGTGCTGAATGAGTGGGCCAAGCGCACTCTGCACTCCGTGAGCGCTGGCCGCGCGCGCGCGAGTTCCGTCGCCGCGGCGGCCTGTGATGCCACATAGCGGCGCCGCGAGCGTCTTAACGTCATGATCGTTCTGGGAATCAACGCCTATCACGCCAACGCCTCGGCCGCCATCGTGG
>JAGWRH010000218.1 GCA_028876695.1 Acidobacteriota bacterium
GAAGCTGCTCACCTCGTTCCGCAAACTGATCGACGCGGGAGCTTCGGTCCTGATCATCGAGCACAATTTGGACGTGATCAAATCGTCCGACTGGGTGATCGATCTCGGTCCCGAGGGCGGCGAGGCCGGCGGCCGCGTGATTGCGGCGGGCACTCCCGAACAGGTCGCGCGCAACGCGCAGTCGCATACCGGTAAATTCCTCGCGCGCGTTCTGGCGCAGGATGATCAAAGCCATCGGTCGCATGCCGCCCCGGAAATCGCCAATTCGCGCGGAAACGGCGCGGTCCAATAATGAAATTCGCGCTTAGCTGGAGCATCGTGGTCGCCTTGTTCGCCGCCACTCTCTCAGCTAGAGCGGCGCAGCGAGCGGGCGCCGCCCGCGCGCGGGTCCATGCTGACCCAGCCGCCGAGCAACTCAATCAGCTGCTCAACAACGCCCAAACGGCCGTAGCGAACAAGGACTACGAATCCGCAGCGACCGATTATCAGCAATATCTAGAAAAAAAACCCGACGACGCCACCGTTCACTTTGATCTTGGCTACGTCTATACCGCGCTCAACCGGTTCGATGACGCGAAATCCGAATACCAAAAGGCCATCGGACTCGATCCCAAAATGGGCGCCGCATATTTGAATCTTGGCCTAACCCTCCTTCCGAACGATCCCGCCGATGCCATCGATCCGCTCCGGCACGCCGCGGACCTCTTGCCCGATCAAGCGCGGCCTACGTTCTTGCTCGCCACCGCGCTCGATCGAAGCGGCAAACTCGACGAAGCTATCGGTGAATATCAAGCCGTCGAGAAGCTCGACGCCAAGGACTTCGACACGCACCTTGCGCTGGGATTTGCGTTGTTGCGTGCAAAGCGACCGGCCGGCGCTGAACCCGAATTCCGCGCCGCGCTTCAACTGCAGTCGGATTCCAGCCAGGCGCATCTCGGCCTTGGTCAATGTCTCGTAGCTCAAAAGCAATATCAGGCCGGCGCAGCCGAGCTCCAAACCTATTTAGGCTCGCGTCCCGCGGACGCAAGGATTCGCGTTGAACGCGCCGCCGCCCTCGTCGATCTAGGCCGCTTCGATGAAGCCATGGCCGAACTCGACCGCGCCGCCACGAACGGCCCCGAATCCACCGACGCGCTCGAACTTCGCGCGAGAATTCATTTCGCCAAGAAAGATTTCGCCGGCGCTGTGCCTCCCCTGGAGCAAGCCGTGGCCAGCGCGCCGCAAAATGCGAACTTTCGCGCCCTGCTGGGACATGCGTTGTTGGAATCGAAAGAATACCCGCAAGCCGTCAGCCAACTGCTGGCCGCGAACCATCTCGACCCCGGCGCCAACGACGTTCTCGCCGACCTCGTACTGGCGGAATACAACACGACAAATTACGCCGCCGCGTTGCAAGTGCTCGACGCGCTCTCGAAGCGCGCCCCCTTGCCCCCCGAGAGCTGGTTTATTCGCGGAGCTTGTTACGATAAACTGAATCAGCCCGCGCAGGCCCTCGATGCGTATCGGCATTTTCTTCAGCTGAATACCAACGAGAATAGCGACATGTATTTCGAAGCCAGTTCCCGCGTTCGAGCGCTTGCCCGCGAGCTCAAGGACAAACGAAGGTAGCGCCTTGCCCGCTTCCCTCCATCTCCTCGCAGGCCTTTTCCTGGCGGCGCTGGTTGTAAGCCCGGACACGCCGCGCGACAGCACTCCCGATCTCGTCGCCCGCTTCGAGCACGAACCGAATCCCGTTCACAAAGCCAAAATGATGCAAAAGCTCGGCGGCGCCGAGTTTCGCGAAATTGAAAAAGACGTGGCCAGCCGCCAATTCGACGCGGCGGCGCAAGTTTTGGGCCGCTATCATGCCCAAGCGGAGGAATGCTCCAAGCAGCTCGACGACGCTCACATTGACGCCGTGAAAAAACCCGCTGGATTTAAACAGCTGCAAATGTCCGTGCGCGAAGCGCTCGAGCGCCTGGACCGGCTGATCTCCACGATGAACGCCGATGAGCAGGTCCGCTTGCGGAAAGACCGCGATGATCTCGAAGAACTAAACAGCCATCTGCTGCAAGAGCTTTTCCCCGGCCAGAAGCCTCGCCGCAGCTATCACCATATTCCCATTCCGTAGGAGGCAGCGATGCGGCGTCCGATCGTTCCCCTGGCGGCCCTTGCTGGCGTGCTCGCCGTTCTGCTGGGCATCGCGCGCGCGGTCGCCGCGGGTCCTCAGCTCCACGATTACCTCAGCGACGAAGAGGCCACCAAGATCCGAGAAGCGGCGTCGCCGGCCGACCGTATCAAGCTCTACATGTCTTTTGCGGAAGACCGCCTGCGGAAATTCGATTACGAACTGAATCGCAGCGCGCCGGAACGCAATCGCAGCGAAGTGCTCAATGGCCTGTTGCACGGCTACGAGGGCTGCATGGACGACGCTTCGGACGAAATTGACGATGCGCGCCGCACCCAGTCCGACATCAAAGACGTTCTTAAATTGATGGACACAAGAAGCAAATCATTCTTGTCGCAGCTTCTAAAGTACAGTAAAAATGGACGCTACCTCGCCGATTACAGCGATACTTTGCAAGACGCGATCGACAGCACGAACGACGCAATTTCGGACGTCGCCGACGCCCAGAAAACCATGCTTCCCGGCGTAGTCCGCCGAAAACAGTGAAAAAAGCGCGTGGCCACACCCAAGGCGTACCCGGCGGCGAAAGAATTTTTCAGCGGATTTTCACCCGCCTCGGATGCCAGGGCCGTCCGCCGCAATTCTTCGTCGAGTTCCACCCGTACGCCGGCCTGACCCACACAATTCGTCTGCGCGGCGATACGGCGCACGTTCGTCTTTCGGACGTCCTTTGCCGCGCGCCGCTGCCGGTCATCGAATCCGTCGCCGGTTTGCTGCTCGGCCGCTTGTACCGCCGCCGCGCGCCCGCCGAATTGCTCGACGTGTACCGCCAGTACGCGCATCAGAGCGCGACGCGCGCGCGAATCATGGCTCTTCGGCGCAACCGCGCTCGAAAACTCGACCTGCAGCCCGCCGGCTCGCACCATAATCTGCGCGCCATGTTCGACAGGCTGAATGAAAGATATTTTGACCGCGCGCTCCCGTTTCCGCGCCTTGGTTGGAGCCAGCGCTCCTGGCGAGCGCAGCTGGGATGCTTCGATCCCGCGCTCAATCAGATCGTCGTCAATCGTTCGCTCGACCGGCGCGACGTGCCGGATTACGTCGTGGCTTACGTCGTGTACCACGAGATGCTGCACCAAAAGCATCCGGTGAAATTCGCGCGCTGCCGGCGAGAGTCGCATTCCGCGGCGTTTCGGCGCGAAGAGCGGCTGTTTTCAGATTACGCCCGCGCCATGAAATTCCTGAATCGCTTCGGCAGGGGCGACGGATCGATCGCCTCTTGATTCGCGCGGCGATGCGGCACCGCTTTTTCGGAATTCGATGTTATTCGCGCTTGCGTGCCAGCTTCGCGACCTTCTTGCGAACTGTTTTCTCGTCTTTGGAGTTTGGAAACGCCTTCAGGTATTCCTGGCAGGTCTCCAGCGCGTGGGTTCGGTCGCCCTGTTTTTCGTATGATTCCGCCAGCAGCAGTCGCGCCTTCGGCTCCCTCGGATCGAGTTGCACTGCATCCTGGAACCGTGATATCGCCGCTCCGTAGTCTCCCTTGTGCATGTAGAACGTCCCTACATCCACATCCTTCGCCGCCTTCAATTCCCGCGCTAACTCTTCTTGCCGGTCCGCCTGCATTCCCGCGGCCGCGGAGTTCTGCCGGCCCGCGAAACTAACTGACGCAAGGCACAGAACAACCGCGGCACCGATGAAACCCGCTGTTAAACGCCATGCTTGCATCCTGTCTGAACCGCGATTCGAGCGCATTGCAAGCGCGTGGCCGCGCCGCAGTGGCCCGCTTTCCGTTCCGTTTGCTATCATGGAAAATGTGATTGCGGCGCGCGAACCGCGCCGTCCGCTCCCATTTTAACTCGCTCCAAATGGAACTACGCGAAAAAGTCGAGCAACTGCCGGCGCAGCCCGGCGTCTATCTCTTTCAAGACGCCGCGGAAAATATCGTTTACGTCGGCAAAGCCAGGTCTCTGCGCGGCCGCGTCAAATCGTATTTTCTCGAGTCGCGCTGGATGGACGCCAAAACCGGGTCGCTCGTTCGGGAAATCGCCGACTTGCAGTTTATTGTCGTCGATAACGAAAAAGAAGCGCTCGCGCTCGAAAACAATCTCATCAAAAAGCATAAACCTAAGTTCAACGTCCTGCTTCGCGACGACAAGACGTATCCGTACATCCGCTACACCGCTTTCGAACGCCATCCGCGCATTTACGTCACCCGCCGTCTGCTCAAGGACGGATCCATTTACTTTGGCCCGTATTTTCCCGCGAGTCTCGCGTACCGGCTTGTTCACCTGATCCACAAGCATTTTCTGGTGCCTTCTTGCACCGTCGATCTCACCCGCTCTCATCCGCGTCCCTGCCTGCAGTACTACATCCATCGCTGCCTCGGCCCGTGCGTCGAGGGCCTGGTGACCGAGCACCGATACGCGGAAGCGGCCCGTGACGTCCGCCTGTTCCTGGAGGGCCGCCGCAACGATTTGGCGCGCAGCCTCAAAGATCGCATGGAGCGCGCTTCGACAGAAGAGCGCTATGAAGAAGCCGCCGGTTATCGTGACCTGCTTCGTACACTCAACGAAATGGAAGAGCGCCAGAAGATTGCCGCCGCCGAAGGCGACGATACCGACGTCCTGGGCTGGTACGCAGAGCCGCCGCAGGTGGCCGTGAATCTTTTCCACCTTCGCGGCGGGCGCGTCGTCGATCGCCGCGACTTTTACTGGGACGATCTGGAGGAATTTGATCCCGCCGAGTTCCTCCCGTCTCTCATCAAGCAGCTTTATCTCGATGCCGCGTATCTGCCCCGCTACATCCATACGCCCATCGATTTCGAGGACCGCGCCGTCCTCGAGGATGTCCTGACCGAGACCGCCGGGCATCGCGTGGACATTTTCAATCCCCAGCGTGGGCAAAAGCATCAGTTCCTCGAGTTGGTGGAGAAAAACGCCAGGCATTGTTTCATGCAGCGTTTCCGCGTATTAAAACCAAGCGCCAAAATGATCGCGGAAGCGCTCGAATCGGCACTGGGACTGCCCGAGGCGCCAAGACGCATCGAGTGCTTCGATATTTCGCACATTCAAGGCTCGGACACCGTCGCATCCATGGTCGTGTGGGAAGACGGCCGAATGAAAAAGTCCGAGTACCGCAAGTTCATCATTCGCGGCGAAGAGGCTCCCGAAACCGAAGACAAAGCCCGCGGCATTCTCCGCGACGATTTCGCCAGCATGCGCGAAGCCGTCACCCGCCGTTACGGCCGCCTTCTCGCCGAAAACAAGCCGCTGCCCAGCCTCATTCTCATTGACGGCGGCCTCGGCCAGCTCCACGCCGCCGCCGGAGCCCTGGATAAGCTGGCGATCATCAATCAGCCGCTCGCCAGCATCGCGAAAAAAGAAGAAATCCTCTACGTTCTCGGCCGCGAAGACGACCCCATCGCGCTCGACCATCATTCGCCCGTTCTGCACCTGGTCCAGCAGATTCGCGACGAAACGCACCGTTTCGCCGTCACCTTCCACCGCCAGCGCCGGTCAAAGGGTCGCGTGCGCACTTCCCTGATCGAAATTCCCGGCGTCGGCCCGCGCACCGCTCAGCGCCTGCTTCGCCGCTTTGGCAGCGTCGCCCGTCTCCGGCGGCTTACACTCGATGAGATCGCCGCCGAAGTTCCGCGCCCCCAGGCCCAGCGCGTCTTCGATGCCCTGCGCGAGGCGCCTGCGTCCGGCCCGCCGGCCGGCGATACCGCGCCCGCCTCGAACGTCCGCTGAAGCGCCCGAAATTCCTCGAGATACCAGGCCCCGGCGCTTTCGCCGCACCTCCGGTGTATGCTCTACGGTCGTTTAAGGAAAAGCGCGCGTGGAAAGCCCCAACCATCTCGATAGTCCGGCCGCCCAGGAACGTCCCGCGCCCGCATTCGCGCGCCTGGGAACGGCGCTCGCGGATTGGGCTGAGCGCTGGTTCCCCGATGCGTTCATCTTCGCGCTCGTGGCGCTCATGATTGTGTTTCTCGCCGCGATTGTCGCCGGAGCCGGCGTGAGCGACGCGGTGCGATTCTTCGGTGACGGTTTCTGGAGCATCATTCCCTTCACGATGCAGATGGCCATCATCATCCTTGGCGGCTACGTCGTCGCCACGTCTCCGCCGGTGCACCGCCTGATCCGATGGCTCGCCGCAGTTCCCCGCAGTCCGCGGGCCGGCGTCGCGTTCGTGGCCTTCTTTTCCATGGCCACCTCGCTCGTCAGCTGGGGGCTCAGCTTGATTTTCAGCGCGCTCCTGGCTCGCGAGGTCGCGAAAAAAGTGGAGCGCACGGATTACCGCGCGCTCGGCGCCGCCGCGTATCTCGGATCGGGCACCGTTTGGGCGCTGGGCATTTCTTCGTCAGCCGCGCTGCTGATGGCCACGCCATCCTCCTTACCATCTGCTCTGCTGAAAATCAGCGGGTCGATTCCTCTGCGCGAAACGATTTACACGTGGCAGAGCCTGTGCACAGCGCTGATTCTGATCGGAGCCGCGCTTTTGGTGGCCTACTTTTCCGCGCCCTCTGATTCCACAAAGACGGCCGCGTTTTTTGGGATCTCCGACGATCCGGCCGAGCAACGGCCGGAAAAAGTCGATCAGCGCCGCCGCCCCGCCGACTGGCTCGAAACCGCTCCACTGCTTTCCGTGATGATTGGGATTCTCGGACTGGCTTATATCGCTCAGGTGGTGTTCGCGCGCGGGCCGCTCGCGGCGCTCGACCTCAACACCTACAACTTGCTGTTTCTGATGGCCGGCCTGCTGCTGCATTGGAGGCCACGTTCTTTCACTCACGCGGTACACGACGCCGTGCCCGCTACCGCCGGCGTGCTGATCCAATTTCCGTTCTATGGCGGCATTTTCGGACTCGTAACCATGTCTCCGCTTTCGCGCGACCTGGCGCATTTTTTCCTGCGCATCTCTTCGCACGGCAGCTTTCCCGTCTTCGTGGCGATTTATTCCGCGGTGCTCGGGTTCTTTGTTCCCTCCGGCGGAAGCAAATGGATCATCGAAGCTCCGTACATTTTGCAGGCGGCGCGCGACCTGCGCGTTCATCTGGGCTGGGTAGTGCAAATCTACAACACGTCCGAAGCGCTGCCGAACCTGATCAATCCGTTCTGGATGCTGCCGGTGATCGGCATCTTGAAAATACGCGCGCGCGACCTGATCGGCTACACGATCCTCTACTTCGCCGTGAACGCGGGCATCGTGTTGTTTCTCGTGTGGATGCTGGCCCGAACGTTCACGTTCGTACCACCGCATATTTCCTAACACGTTCCGAGTCGCTCCTCGTATCGATTAGACATGGCCGCAATCGTTTGTTTTCAGCGGGTTACGGGCAATTCTATTCGAGAGGCTGTATCGATTAGGCGCTGTCCCCGACACGCTCAATCCGTCGCCTGTTTCCATATGCCGATCCTCCCGTGGCTTCGGCGACACACGGATTGCGTGAGCCACCGGCGGCTACTCCCAAGAGTCTTGCCCTCCCCGGCAGCCGCAGGCCGGGCAAGAAAAACGAGGCATGTTAGCACATCAGTAACGTACTTGCAATAGGAAAGATTTACATCCTCGCGGCAGGTCTACGGAGCTGCGGGCCGAATGCAAAGTTCCCCGGGGGAAGGCTTGATGCGCTCCGCCCCTGGCAATCCGCCCGATCCTTCCGACCGAATCAAGTATGGTCCTGGCGAAACTTGCCGGCCATCGGCAGTGTGCTACGATGCCCTTCTAAAGTATCAAGTAGCCGGCCCGATCATTGGAGCCGCCCCAGAATCATGGAAAACCGCGAAATCGCAAGAATCCTGCGCGAAACGGCGCAACTGCTGGAAATCGACGGCGCCATTATCGGCCGCTATCGCAGCTACGAAAAAGTGGCCGACCTTCTCGGCAACCTGACGGATCGCATCGAGGACGTTGCCAAGGATGAAAAAAAGCTCAAAGAGCTTCCCGGCATCGGTGAAGGCATGGCCGAGCACATCCACGAAATCCTTAAGACCGGCGATTACAGCCTGCGCCAGAAGCTGCTGAAAAAGTATCCGCCGACGATTCTGCAACTTCTTGAAGTTCCTTCGCTCGGCCCCAAGCGCGTGGCGCTTTTGTGGAAGAAATTCAAGTGCGCCAACGTGGAAGAGCTGGAAAAGATCGCGCGGGAAGGCAAGCTACGCGATCTGCCCGGCTTCGGCGAAAAGAGCGAGCAGGCCATTCTGAAAGGCGCCGAGCAGTTCAAGAACCTGGCGGGATCCGGCCGGGTGCAACTGAACGTCGCCGACGAGGAATCGCGGAAACTTTCGGCGTACATCATCAAGGCCGGCCAAGACGTGGAATCGGTCACGGCGGCCGGATCGCTCCGCCGGGGAAAGGAAACCGTCGGCGATGTGGATCTGCTGGTCACCATGCGCCCGGGCGGCGACAGCCAGAAACACACCCATGCCGTCGCCGAACACATCCTGAAGTACCCGGAAATCAAGCGCGCACTGGCGCACGGCGAGAACAAAGTGAGCGTGCTGCTCGAGAGCGGACTACAGGTGGATGTGCGGCTGTTGGCGAAGAAATCCTTTGGCGCGGCGCTGCTCTATTTCACGGGATCGAAGCAGCACAACGTGGAGCTTCGCGGACGCGCCAACGACATGGGCTGGACCCTGAATGAATATGCGCTCACCACGCTGAAGGGCGGAAAGGTGGTCGCACGCGAAACCGAGGAAGACATTTACGCCAAGCTGAAGCTGGACTACATCGAGCCCGAGTTGAGGGAGTGCACCGGAGAGATTGAAGCCGCCGAACACCATAAGCTCCCGAAGCTGATCGAGCTCGGCGATATTCGCGGCGATTTGCAGATGCACACCACGGCATCGGACGGACGCAATTCGATCGAAGAGATGGGCGAAACGGCGCGCAAGCTGGGCTACGAATATATCGCTCTGACCGATCACTCGCAGGCGGTGACCGTGGCGAACGGAATGGACGAACGCCGGACCATCGCACAAATCAAGAAAATCCGGGCCGCCCAGGAGCATGTACCGGGAATCCGGTTGCTCGCGGGAATCGAAGTGGATATCAAGAAGAATGGCGCGCTCGATCTGCACGACGATTGCCTGGCGCAGCTGGACGTGGTCGTCGCGTCAGTTCATTCCTACATGAACCTAGAGCCGGCGGAAATGACCGATCGCATCCTAGCCGCCATCGAAAATCCCTACACGCAGATCATCGCGCATCCTACGGGACGGCTGATCCTGCGGCGTGAACCGTTCGAATACGATATGGAACAAATCCTGGATGCGGCTGCGAAACACGGCGTCGCGATGGAGTGCAACGCCTTTCCCGACCGCCTGGATTTAAAGGATGTGCATCTGCGGATGGCCAAGCAGCGCGGAGTGAAAATCGTGATTTCCACCGATTCTCACTCGACGCGGCATCTGAGTTTCATGAATTACGGCGTGCTCACCGCCCGACGCGGGTGGATCGAAAAGCAGGACGTGATCAACGCGCGGCCGCTCGAAGAAATGCTCGCTGCGCTGCGGCCCAAGTCGCATCAAGCGAAGGCCAAGCCGGCGATGCGTTCGGCCGATTAGATCCGCGTCGCGGCAGAGCGCGATGGATTTCGATCCATGGCACTGTCTGAATTTTGACCGCTTCCGCCGCGATCCAGAAGATTCAAAAAGATTCGAACCGGGCCAGCGCTCAGAACTTACAAGGGACGCTAGACGGAATGGGAGACGCTGTCGCTTTCTTCCGCGGGCGCTGGTCCCAGCTCCGCTTTTAACGCAACCAGCGGCGACTTTGCCCCGCGCCGCATCGCGACGATTCCGGTGCGCACAACTTCCAGCAAGCCGTAGGGGCTTAGGAGCTCCAGAAAGCGATCGACTTTTTCCTCGCCACCGGTCAGTTCCACGGTGATCGATTCGCTCGCGATGTCCAGCACCCGGGCCTTGAAGACGGCCGCGAGATCGAGCACCTGCGAGCGCGTCTCCTGCGTCGCGCCGACCTTGATGAGCGCCAGATCGCGTAGAAGGGCGGGCTGTCCCGTGATGTCGTCCACCAGCAGCACGTTCACGAGTTTATAGATGTTCGCCACGATGCGCCGCGCCTGATCCGGATCGGCTTCGGTGACGATGGTCATGCGAGATACATCGTCTTTTTCCGTGCGCCCAACCGTCAGCGAGTCGATATTGAACGCGCGGCGGCGGAACAGCGACACCACGCGCGAAAGCACTCCGGGCTTGTTTTCCACGTACACCACGAATGTATGAAACATGTTTTCCTATTCGTCCTCGGCGGTTTCCACGATCGGATTCGGCCGCCGGATCATTTCGTGCAGCGCAGCGCCTGCCGCAACCATCGGGTACACCGTATCTTCCTGCTCCACCTGGAAATCGATCAGCACGGGCCCTTCGTGCGCCCTCGCGGCGCGCACAGTGGGAACCACGTCCGAGCGGTGCTTCACCACGTGGCTCTTGATGCCGTAGGCCTGCGCCAGCATGGCGAAATTCGGATTCAGCAGCGGAGTCGCCTCGTAGTTGCGCTCGTAGAAGAACTCCTGCCATTGCCGGACCATGCCCAGATAACCGTTGTTGATGATGGCGATGTTGACCTTCAGATTTTCCTGAGCGATCGTGGCCATTTCCGCCATGGTCATTTGGAACCCGCCATCGCCAACGACGACCCACACTTCGGCATCCGGCCGCGCAACTTTCGCGCCAATCGCCGCCGGCAGAGCGAAGCCCATGGTGCCCAGCCCGCCGGATGTGATCAGCGACCGAGGATGGTCGTGCTTGTAATACTGCGCTTCCCACATCTGGTGCTGGCCCACGTCGGTGACCACAATGGCATCGCTTCCGCGCGTCTCGCGCCACAAATCATTGATCACGTGCGCGGCATACAGGTGTCCGTTATCCGGCAAATTTTGGATGTCGCGGACGGCGGTGTCGCCCTTCAGTTTGTGAATCTGCTCGATCCATTCGCCGCGGCTGGCCGGCTCGACGCGCGGCAGAAGCTCCAGCAGGATATTCCGCAGGTCGCCCATGAGCGCCAGATCGATTTTCACGTTCTTGTTGACTTCAGCGGGATCGATATCGATGTGGATCTTCTTCGCGTTCGGAGCATAGCTTTTCAGATTGCCGGTCACGCGATCGTCGAAGCGCATGCCGAAGGCCAGCAGCAGATCGGCTTCCTGAATCGCTTTGTTGACCCACGCCTCGCCGTGCATGCCCATCATGCCCATGTTGAGCACGTGCGACGCCGAGATATGCCCGAGGCCGAGAAGCGTCATCGCAATCGGAATGCACGCGCGCTCGGCAAATGCCTGCACTTCGCGCTCGGCTCCAGAAATTGCGATACCGTGGCCGGCGAGAATTACGGGCTTCTTCGCCGCGGCGATCATTGCCAGGGCCTTGTCATACGCCGCCTTGGCCGGCGAAAGATCGGGGCGATAGCCGCGCATTTTCGGCGCCGCGGCTTCGAAGTCGAATGCGCAGGTTCCCTGCTGCGCGTCCTTGGTAATGTCGATCAGCACCGGGCCCGGACGTCCGGATTTCGCCAGGTATAGCGCCTCACGAACCGCGGGAGCAACCTCCTCGGCCCGGGTGACCAGGTAATTGTGCTTGGTGATTGGCAGCGTCACTCCGGTGATGTCCGTTTCCTGGAATGCGTCGGAGCCAAGCAGCTTGCTGCCCACCTGCCCGGTAATGCAGAGGATCGGCGAAGAATCCATCATCGCCGTGGCAATGCCGGTGACGAGGTTCGTTGCGCCCGGCCCAGAGGTCGCCACGGCCACGCCGACGCTTCCGGTGGCGCGCGCGTAGCCATCAGCCATGTGGCTCGCGCCTTGCTCGTGCCGCACCAATATGTGACGGATCGAACTGTGCTGCAGCGCATCGTAAGCGGGGAGGATTGCCCCTCCGGGATAGCCGAAGACCGTTTTTACGCCCTCGCGCTCCAGGCATTCCCACAAGATTCTCGCGCCCGTCAAAGCCGTGCTTCCGCTGCCCATCGCTCCTCCAAACCGCCCCAAAAAATTAAACCCACCGTACCAGCGTCTCTGGCAGGTGGGTTTCGTGAGCCTATCAGATTCTTTCGGCTAAGCTCAGTCAAGCCCTCCGGGCCAGGGTGCGCGTACGAGCGCTACAGGTACACTTCCCAGCCCAACTCGTGCGGTCCCTTCGGCATTGACATGCACCCGCATTTGGCTTGACCAATCCTTTCCGCGTGCTCTGGCATTACGGTACAGCGTGCCGCTCTCGGCTGTCAAGGAACTCTTCTGCGCGCCTTTGCCTAAAACGCTGGCTTCCGGCGGTTTCCTCGAACGCGGGGCCAGTATAACTTTCGCACGCTGGTACCAACGTCCTATGTGCGCAGCCGGCGCGCGAACTTAACCTAGTTGCGAGATGCCACTGGCGAACACATTGGAGCCTGCGAAGCCGGCGGAGAAGCGCCAGGAATCGCGTCCGCACGCGAATGGACGCGACGCGCGCCGGCGCCAGCGCCTGAAGATCTCGCTGCCCGTTCACGTGCGCCCCTTCGACGCGCGTTACGCGGACATCGAAGACGTTGGGCAAGTGGTGGATTTCACGCGGGACGGATTCTTCTTTCATACCTCGATGCCGCACTATTACGAAGGCATGCGGTTGATCGTTACTTTTCCCTATGGCGACAAGGTGCTCGCACATCGGCGGATGCTGACGACGGTCGTCCGCGTCGACCACCTCGAAGACGGCGTGCGAGGCGTGGCCGTCCGCGTATTGCTGTAGCGGCGCGATTCATCCGAGCAGCCGGATTGCTGTTTGCATTTGAGCAAACACGGCCGGAAGCTGCTTGCCACCGCAACTTGGCGCCGGAGACAATGGTCCAAGTTCCCCAAACCAACTCCCGGCTGGACACCAGCGACAAACAGTGAAAGCGGGGGCGAAGACGATGTACGACCATGGCTCGAATAAACAGGCGGCGGGTGCGTCCAAGTCGACCACTGCAGAAGCCGAGCGCCGCAGTTCGGACCGGCACATTTTTACCGCCGCCGCCGAGGTTGTGGAGCTCAGTTCCGGCGCGCGCTTCTCGACGCGCACCACCGATCTCGGGCCGGGCGGCTGCTTCATTGACACGCTGATTCCCCTTCCCATTGGCGCTCGGGTGCACGTGGGGGTACGCAAGGGCCGCACGCAGCTCGACACGAATGGCGTGGTTGTTTACTCGCAAGCCGGGCTTGGCATGGGAATCGCCTTCGATAGTTTGAACAAATCCCAACGCGAGGCGCTGGAAAAGTGGCTGATGGAAATCACCGGCTCTCGAGCCCTGGCATTCGATGAGCTCGCACCGCGTCCTAAGCACCGGCCAGCCCTGGAAGAACCGGATCAATCGGGCGTGAAGCGTCTCGTGCGGCTACTCATCAGCAAAGGGCTGATCACGGCAGCGGAAGGCGCATCCGTGCTTTACGATCCGATTCTCTGACCTTTCAGACGGCGTTTGACGGCTGCGCCAAGACCATTCTGTTCCAATACTATCGAACGCCGGGTGGGTATCAAATTCCCAACAACGGAAAATTTTCCACGCTCCCGTGCGGACGATGTACAGGAGAGAAATAATGCGGTATGCCGTAATCGGCTTGCTTTCAGCGGGATACCGTCGGCCAGCCCATTGGCAGAGCCGTTGCAGTACTTACATGCAGGGGGAACCCATGGGTGAACGTAGGAAAGCTCGAAGATACGAAGTGTATTTGCCGTTGCAGATTTCCACATCCCGACATCGCCCAGTGGAATTCCACTCCGCACAGTTGCGCGACATCTCCCGAACCGGCATCTACTTTCACTCCGGCGCGACGCTTCAGCCGGGTATGAAAATGGAGCTGACCTTTGCATTGCCGACCGACCGCGAAGGCGGTTCTTCGGCGATCATTCGCGCCAGCGCGGAAGTCCTGAGGGTCACCGCCCTGGAGGACGAGGTCGCTCCCGTTTACGGTATTGCCGCCTCAATTGATCACATCGATTTCGTGCGCCCCGTGATCGCGAACGCGGCCGCCTGACGCTTCTCGTTCGGCGGCTCCGCGGCGGTACTGAAGAGCGCTTTTAGACCCCACCAAGCATGATTCCATCTTCACGCCACAGCGGGTAGAATCGTGGTTCAGGAAACATGAAAAGCGCATCCGCGAGCGTGCCAAGCGCGAGCTGCGGCCTTGGCCTCGAGCAGGAAGTCCTTCGCGCGCTCTGTGTGGCGAGTCTGCCGCATGACGAAAGATCGAACGCAGTGCGAGCGCTTTCGTCTTACGCCTGGCGCGACCACGAGCACGAAGTGGTGTTTCGCGCGATCGAGCTACTGAGAAATGCGGCGCGACCATCGTGGCGCGACGAATTGCCCGCACAAGCCGCACGCATGGGATTCCCAGATGTCGACTGGTTCCGCTACTTTGAGGCGGCACCACTCGATCGCGCGGCGCTGATACACCTGATCACTCGATTGCTGGTGAGCCGACCCGGCTGAACAAAGTTCCGGGTTAGCGGCTCGTTGTGGAAGTTTTTGCCAGCTCGTAGTTGATGTATTGCTGCAGCGTTGCCAAGTCGCCGCCGATCAGCGGCCGGCCGTTGATATAAATCGTCGGCGTGCTCTCCACTCCGAGCGCGACGCCTTGCGCGTGTTCAGCCTCCACTGCTTTTTTCGCTTCATCCGACGCCATACAGGCTTTGAACGTGTCCGGCTTCAGCCCCGACTGCGTGGCGTATTGAAGCAATTGGGTCCACACGTTTTCGGGCGAAATGACGTCCTGGTTATCGAAAATCGCGGACTCCATTTTCCAGAACGCGGCCGGCGATTCCTCGAACGCGCAGCGGCCGGCGATGGCCGCGGTCTCCGCCCAGGGATGAATCTGGGCGAGGGGAAAATTCTTGTAAACGATCCGTATCTGCGGGTATTCGGTTTCGACCGTCTTCATCGCTTCATAGAGTTCCTGGCAGTGCGGGCATTCGAAATCGCTGAATTCGACGAGAGTAACGCGCGCATCCGCGGGCCCCAGGCTCGGCGAACCATCGGCATTGATTTTTGCGCGATTCGCCGCGAACGGGTCGTCACCCATTTTATACATTTCGCCCCGCAGCAGCGTTTTGCCGTCCTTGCTGACGAATACATCGCCTTTTTCCACGCGGCCTTGCAGCGTCACCTGCACCGCCACATCGTAATAGTCAGCGGCCGCGGATGGCGCGAGCGGCCCGAGCTTCACTTTCACGTCCGGGCCCCAGGCGAAAAGCTCACGCACGAAGGATTCCGTTGTTTTGAGCAGTTGTTCCTGATTGCTCGGCACGGAATTCTTGACCTCCGACCGCGCCGCTTGCGCGGCGCACGGAATGCCCGCCAGAAGAAACACTACGATCGCCAGCACTGTGCCTTTCGCGGACATTCGGATCAGTCCTCCCGTCCCCCGGATCGGATGTAATCGGCGATTACAGGATAGAGAAATTCGTCCGCGAGCGCAAAACTCAAAACCTATCGATGCGTCGCGCAAGATATTGGGATGCTCGCGGGAAGAATGCATGGAAGAGCTAGCGCAGCGCCTCAGCCGGCGCGGACTCGGCCTTCCGTGCGAGCCAGTCGCCCGCTTCAGCCGTTCCGAGCGATCCACCCAGGTCAGGGGTAGTTTTCCCTTCGCGGATCGCGGCGCGCACGGCATGCTCCATCCGGCGAGACTCGTTCGTGAGGCCCAAGTACGTGAGCATCATCGCCGCAGCCAGAACCGCTCCCATCGGATCGGCAATTCCCTTTCCTGCGATCAAGGGCGCCGAACCATGGACGGGCTCGAACATCGATACCTGCCCCGGATGAATATTCCCCGACGGTGCGAGCCCGAGTCCTCCTGCCAGCTGCGCGCCCACGTCGCTGGCAATGTCGCCGAACAAATTGCACGCGACGATCACTTGAAATTGCGAAGGGTCGCGCACCATCTGCATCAGCAGATTATCAATGTACATGTGGCTGGATTCGATTTCCGGATAGTCGCGCTTCACGTCGCCGAACGTCCGCTGCCAAAGATCGTGGCCGTAAGGCAGAGCGTTTGATTTGTCGCTCATGCACACCCGCTTAAGCCCGTATCGGCGCGCGTATTCGTAGGCAAACCGCAAAATGCGCTCTACACCTTTGCGCGTGTTCACGTCTTCCTGGGTGGCAATTTCGTCCGCCGTGCCTTTTTTGAAGAAGCCGCCCATGCCTACGTAGAGTCCTTCAGTGTTTTCCCGGATGACCGTGAATTGAACGTCCTTTTCCTCGCGGTCGCGCAGCGGCGTGAGCCGCCGGTCGAGCAGGACGCAGGGCCTGACGTTCGCGTACAAGTCCAGCTTGAATCGCAGGCCCATCAGGATATCCGCGCCGTGCCGATTGTCTGGGACGCGCGCATCCCCGAGAGCGCCCAGCAGGATAGCGTCAAAATCGCGGCGAAACATTTCCGGCGCATCGGGCGGCAAGGTGGTGCCGACGCGCAGATAACGGTCCGCGCCCCAATCAAATTCCGTCAACGAGAGATCGTGGCCTTCGGCGGATGCCGCGGCCTTCATCACTTTCACGGCCTCCGGGATCACTTCCTTGCCGATCCCATCGCCGGGAATCACCGCGATACGCTTAGTTGGAAAATTTCGTTTTTCTGGCATGACGGACGGTCGACCGGGCATTACGCCACCGGCAGCAGTATTTCCGCGAGTTCGGCGGCGAACTCTTCCAACTCGGCGCGGCGCTCCGGCGTCGCTTCGAGCTTTTCATTCTTTCGCACGAACCAGTGGCCGTCCGATTGAATGGTATGGGCGCTCAACTGCCCTGCGACTAGATACGATGGGTTGCCGTACATGCGGAAGCTGCCATCTCCGGTAGGCGCCAGCAAAGCGGCGCAATTTCCTCGCTTCACTCCGACGAGGCTCTCGTACATCGGAAACGCTACGACGTCGATACCATGCGATCGCAGGCGATCGAGCACGGCGATTTGCTGTGCATTCAATTCCATCTCGCCTCTAGAATAACAGGCTCGGAGGATGTTCAGCTATCGCCGCGCATGGCGCTCATTTGGATGGCGCAGCGGGCGTCGCAGACGGCGGCTTAATAATCGTGGTAAACCGCCCGTTCACCACCGGATTGCGGTCCTCGGCGGGGTCGCATTCCTGCTCGTTTTCTTCCATCCGGTTCAAGTCTTTCACTCGCACCCAATCGATGGTCATGTCAATCGGCGCGGCGAGGGCCACCGGGTCGTCCCAGGTGAAGTGAATCTCCAGTTCATCGGGATTTATCATGCGGATGCGCTCGACGGCGTGCAATTGATCGCTGAACGGTCCGGCGACTTGTCCGAAGCCCAATGTAACTGGCGGCTTGATCGCCACGGTATCGATGACCAGGGTATCTCCGTCCCAGTGTCCGACCGAGTCGCCCTGCTTCGTTGGCCATAACTCGTCCTTCGGCGGGTGGGAACGGCCGCCGGTATAGATGTGTCGCACGGCTCCAAGACTCGTGATCAGCGTGGCTTCTTCAGGCGTTACCTGCCACTCGTAATACCCGGGCTGTGTAATCGCGGGAAAACCGGGCACGAAGTTGCAGTCTGACGGCACGCCGCGTCCCGGCGGATTCGGGCTGGGGGCATTGGCAGCTGCCTGCTTCGCGCGAAGCTCGTCGGCTTTGGGCTGCCACGCGGGCGCGTAAGAGGGATGCAGCTCGGCAGCGTATACCCTGGCCCTTTTTAGTCCTTCCGGGCCGAATTGCTGCCCGTCCAATTCATCAGCCCACATGTCCAACTGCCATATGCCCGACCAGTCCGGTAGCTTGGCAAACGCCGCGATGCGTTCCTTCGGAGACTTTTGCGTCCACGCAGGAGACAAGCAGCATCCCATCAGCGCGGCCAGTACGACGGCCCGGCGAATCATGGTGAGGCTCCTGCTGCCGCGCTGGGTTGGACTTTTGGCGGCACCCTGCCGATCGGCTTTCCGTCAGGACCGATCGCGTAAACGATTTCGCCGCCGGTGCACCCATCGCGCAACGGATTGATTACCACCGTAACTTTGTCGCCGGGCTTCAAACTTGTGGGTTTCCAGCCATGGCGAAAAAGCTCCAGCGGCGCTCCCATCTCGATGCCCCACTCCACAGGCGCGGCTTTCGGGTCCTTGGGATCGGGCACGAGGAGTTGAATCCAGCAATGCGGATTGTTCCATTCAAGCGATTTCACCGTGCCGACCAGCGTCATTTGCTTCCGCGGATCGAACATTGCATGCGAATGGTGCGCGAGAGCCGGCGCTGCCGAAAGCAACGAGAGGGCGGCCATCGTCACCACCGCGGGGACATGCTTACGGATGGAACGGCCGTTTCGGTCAGCTACGGGCGTAGCTGGCAACCGTCTCGCGGGGAACATTGCGCGGTTCGGCATCGGCGTCTCCTCTACGGGCGGCCGACCAATTCGCGGGGAGTATAGGCGATGCCTCAGATTGCTCGCAACCGAAAACGCGGCGGCAGAGCAACCGATTTGGGGTCTTCCGTTCCAGCCGACGCCATCGCGTCGGCAGAGCGGTATCGAAAATACCGACAACATAACTAGCCATTGGTCCGATGGCATAAGCTTGGGCTCCGCGTTAGGTCCAACAAATTAGCGCGTCTGATTACCTTCTGAACAATATAATTCTGGAATATTTCGCCTGCTGGTGGTACCGACGAAGACGATTGTCTCTGCTACGGTGTACTCCTGATCGCCACGAATACGCGGAGGGCTGTCATGATACGATATCTCGCACTGTTCGCTGCAATACTGGGGCTATTCGGCGCGTCGGTCGACAACTGCCGAGCCGCAGGACCCGAAAGTAAGCCTTTGCGCGCCAGCGAGGTCCTGAGTCTAATTGCCGGCAAGGTCTTGCCTGAGGACATTGTCGCCGACATCGCCGCCGATCACCTGGCGTTTCGCCCGGATGATTACTACCGCGGACTGCTTAAGACCGCCGATGCTGACCCGAAAGTCATTGCCGCTCTGGATTCCGCCCAGGTGGATATCGAACAGACTCCAGAAGCAGAGTCCGGGAAGGATCTGCTGGAGGGTCTTGCCGACGCTGCGAGTGCGATGAACTCCGGCAAGAAGGACCAAGCCGCACAGTACCTCAAGGCGGCTCTCGCGATCAGTCTCAACAGTCCGGATTGTTATTTCGTCGTAGGCCAGCTCCTCTTAGATGAAGAGCAATGGCTCGGCGCGCAGACTGCCTATAACCACGTGCTCGCGGAGGACGCCGACTACCCGGATGCGCTCACGAAACTTAGCTACGTTTTCTACAGGGAAGACGATGGGGAAAGCGCGCTTCAGAATGCGGAAGCGGCGCTGAAGCAAAACCCAGACAGTGCCGAATCGCACAAGAATGCGGCGCTCGCACTCGAAAAGCTGCGTCAGTTCGATGCTGCTGAAAAAGAATACCAATCTTCGCTCCGCCTTAAGAGCGATTACACTTTTGCTCGATACGACTTAGGAAACCTTTATCGTGAGAGCGGCCAGCCTGACAAAGCAATCGAGCAATACCGCAAAGCTCTTACTCTCAATCCGGACTACGCGCCCGCGCACAACAATTTGGGATACACGCTTCAAATGAAGGGCGATCTCGGTGACGCAATCCGCGAATATCGGGAAGCAACCCGTCTCGATCCGAGCGCATTAGATGCTAGACAAAACCTCGCCTACGCGCTGGAAGAAAACGGAATGTATGGACCAGCCGTAAAAGAATATCGGCAGATCGAAGAGGACTTCCCCAATTCTTCAATGTGCCATGA
>JAGWRH010000219.1 GCA_028876695.1 Acidobacteriota bacterium
AAGCAGATTGGGAAAATAAGCGGCGCGGGCGACGCCGATTTGCGCATTGGCTTCTTCGACGCGCCTCTCCGCGGCCGCAATGTCCGGCCGTCGCTCGAGCATATCCGATGGCAGACCGGTGGAAATGGAAGGCGGTCCCAACGTTAGCGGCAGCGGCTGCAGCGTAAACGACGCCGACGACGTTCCAATCAGAACGGCGATGGCGTGCTCAAATGCGGCGCGCTGCACGCCGACATCGACTGCCTCCGCGCGCGTGGTTTCGAGCTGTGTTTGCGCTTGGGCGACGTCGAGTTCGGAAGATAGGCCGCCTTGGTAGCGGTTCTGCGTCAGCTCCAAAGCTTTTTCGTAGGAAACGACCGTCGAATCCAAAAGCTGCGCCTGAGAATCGAGCCCGCGGAGTTGAAAATAGTCGAGCGCGAGTTCGGCGTGAAGACTCAGATCGACGCTCGCCAGGTCGGCGGCGCTGGCTTGCGCTTCCGAGTGGGCAGCCTCAACGGAGCGGCGGACGCGGCCCCAAACGTCCGGCTCGTACGAAGCGTCGACTGGCAGTTGTACGTCGCTATATTCCACCGGCGCCGCGCCGCCGAAAAGTGCGCGGTTCTGCGACTGGCGATTGCGAGAGCCGGCCACACCTGCTGTGACGTTGGGAAGGGCCGGCGCGTGCGCGATGCCGATCGCCGCGCGAGCTTGTACGAACCGCTCCTGCGCGATCTTGAGCGTCTGATCCGAAACGGTGATCTGCCGCTCCAGTGAATCGAGTTCGGGATCGCTGTAAACTTTCCACCATTCTCCTTTGCCGATAGCGGCGCTCGGCTGCGCCACCTTCCACCCTGAGGCCTCTTTGAACGATCGGGGAACTTCCGCGGACGGGCGCGCATACTTTGGTCCAACGCTGCAGCCGCCGAGCGCCAGCAGGGCGACACCGGCCAAGATACGGTAGCGGCGGCGGGGCTTGGCCAAATTCTTGAAAGCTTCCAGCGCGGTCCGACGCGAAGGCGCAGGTTCCAGCGGCTGCCTCATGCCTGCGGTGGCTCGGTAGCGCGGCGCGGATTGGAGAAGTATGGGGCGGTTAAGATCATTGCGCCGCTCCGGACGTGCCTTGCCCATCTCCTTCGCGGGACGAGACCACGCGGACGAGCTCTCCGGCAACGAGCGAATCTGGCGGATTCACGATCACGGAATCACCGGGATCGAGACCGGCAATCACCTCCACTTCATTCCCGAAATCGCGGCCCAGCGTAATCGTCTTGAGCACGGTTCGGCTGCCGCTGTCGACGGTTCCCACCTGCATGCCTTGCGAGCGGAAAATAAGCGAGCTCACCGGCAGCATCAGCGCCGGCGCGGCATTGGGTATCTGGAAGTGAACCTCGGCGTAAGCGCCGGGAAGCAGTTCGCCGGTGGGATTATCGACGTCAACCTCTGCCAGCAAGGTGCGCGAAACCGCGTCAATCGATTCCGAGGTGCGGACGAGCGTACCGGAAAAATGCCGGCCGGGAAATTCCGGCAGAGTGATCGCAGCACGCAGACCCGGGCGAGCCGATGCGGAATTCTGCTGCGGGACGTTCACGTACACGCGCAATTTGCGAATCGACGAAATGTGAAAGAGCTCCGTGGCCGGACTGCCGGCGCCGGAATTGATCAGGTGACCCACATCGGTATTGCGCGCGGTGATCACGCCGTCGAACGGCGCGTACACTTTTTCGAAGGACTGCAACTGTTCGAGCCGCTTCACGTTGGCCTCGGCCGAATCGACGGTTGCTTTCTTGGCCTCGAAATCGCCGACCGCGTTGTCCACGTCCTGCTTGGCAACCGAGCCGCTCTTGAGCAGATTCTGGTAGCGCTCGGCGGTCGTGCGCGCAAGGGCAAAGTTCGCTTGCGCGGTGCTCAATTCGGCGCGCGCCTGATCCAGTTGCTGATCGACCTCCGGGCTTTCGATCACTGCGAGCAGGTCGCCTTTTTTTACCCGCGAGCCGATATCGTGATACCAGGTTTTCAGGTATCCGTTGGTGCGCGCGTAAATCGGAGAATCCGCGAACGCCTGCATGTTTCCCGGCAGCACGATCTCCGAGCGCGGGTCGCCGGGCTTGGCGTGAATGACGGCCACCGTCGGAATTGCCAGTTCGCGCGTCTCCGTCTTCAGCGCGGCGCGAGCCTTGAAGCGCGGAACTATGCCGGCGATCACGATGGCAGCAACCACGGCGAGCACGACAATGGCGATCACGACGCCCCGGCCCGATTCACGCCGCCTCGGCCGGCGCACTCCGCCGCGCGCGAGATTCCCTGGATAGTTTATTCCGCTCACAACTCCCCTTTTCCCGGCCACGCTACCCTACTTAGATGTGAAGAAAAGTTCGCGCGTTTCAGCCGCGGCTCAACGAAGCCCTTCAGCCGATGGTTGCGTCTCGCGCTCGCCGTGCACAATGCTGAAGAATACCGGAACAAAAAATAGCGTCGACACGGTGGCAAAAATCAGGCCGCCCACCACAGCGCGTCCCAATGGCGCATTTTGTTCGCCGCCCTCGCCGAGCCCAAGCGCCATCGGCAGCATGCCGATGATCATGGCGAGCGCGGTCATCAGCACCGGACGGAAACGCGTATAACCCGCCTCGATCGACGCTTCGACGGGCGATTTGCCGGCGGTTAGTCGTTCGCGCGAAAGGCTGACCACCAGAATGCTGTTGGCTGTGCCGACACCCATGCACATGATCGCGCCCGTCAGAGCCGGCACGCTAACCGTGGTATGCGTGAGAAACAAGCACCAGACGATGCCCGCCAGCGCG
>JAGWRH010000220.1 GCA_028876695.1 Acidobacteriota bacterium
CGATCAGCTTATCTCTGACGCCGACCGCCCCGACAAGCGCCTGAAGAAATCGCTCGGCTGGGTGAGCCTGACGGCTCTGGGCGTCGGCGCGATCATCGGCAGCGGAATTTTCGTCCTCTCCGGCACGGCCGCCGCAGGCGAACAGGTCGAATTCCCATCCATTTTGAAGGCGCCGCTGCTCCAGGTCTTGCTGTACGGCCGCCACGCCTTGGGCGTTACCGGGCGTCCCGGCGCCGGTCCCGCCATCGCGCTCTCCTTCTTGATCGTTGCCGTGATCTGCGGCCTCGCCGGTCTCTGCTACGCCGAACTCGCTTCGATGATTCCCATCGCTGGCAGCGCGTACACCTACACGTATGCCACTCTTGGCGAATTGATCGCCTGGGTCATTGGCTGGGATTTGATCCTGGAATACGCCGTGTCCAATATGGCCGTGGCGGTGGGATTTTCCGCGTATATCAATAGTCTGCTTGCATCCTTTGGCCTCCGCATTCCGGACGCGCTCGGCACTCCCGCCTACTCGCCCGAAACCGGCTGGGCCCTGCATTTCAATATTATGGGCTTTGTGATCGTGATGCTCTTGACGGTGCTGCTCGTCGTCGGCATTCGCGAATCGTCCGAAGCCAACAACATTATGGTCGGCATCAAACTGCTGGCCATCGTGGTTTTCTGCGTCGCGGCCAGCAAATACATTCATACGTCCAACTGGCATCCGTTTGCGCCCAACGGCTTTCAAGGCGTGCTCACCGGCGGCGCGATCGTCTTCTTCACCTACATCGGCTTTGATTCCGTATCTACCGCGGCCGAGGAATGCAAAAATCCCCGGCGCGACTTGCCGATTGGCATCCTCATTTCGCTTTTCGTCTGCGCTTTTTTCTATGTCGCTGTCGCGCTGGTGCTCACCGGAATCCAGCACTGGAGCACGCTCGATAATGCCGCCCCCGTCGCGCACGCGCTCGAAGCCATCGGACTCAACGGCGTAAATCGCTGGGTCACGGCCGGCGCATTGATGGGCATGATCTCGTCGATTCTTGTTTTCCAGCTCGGCCAGGCGCGCGTCTGGTTCGCCATGTCCCGCGACGGGCTTCTTCCCGGCGCCTTTTCTCGCGTCCACAAGCGCTTCCGCACTCCGGACGTGGCTACTTGGGTAGCTGGAATCGTCGTGGCCGTTCCCGCCGGAATTTTCGATATCGGCACGCTCGCCGATCTTTCCAATATCGGCACGCTGTTCGCCTTCATTTTGGTTTCGCTCGCCGTCCTCGTCCTCCGCAAGAAGCAGCCGGACCGCCCGCGCGCCTTTCGCGTTCCCGCCAGCCCTTGGATTCCCATTGCCTCGGTCGTATGCTGTTTCGTACTGATGGCCAGCTTGACCGTCGAAAATTGGCTGCGCTTTTTCATCTGGCTGGTCATCGGTTTGATCGTTTATCACTTTTACGGACGCCGCCACAGCGCGCTCGGCTCGCAGCGTGTGGTCGCCGCGCCGCAAGGAAATGTGTCTTGATCAAGCGCCGCATCGGTGCGTGCCTGCTCTCGCTGGCGCTGCTATTCGTTGCCGTTCCCTGCGCCTTTGCTTGGGGACCAAACGCCGAGCGCCTGGTTACCAGCAAGGCTGTGGACACGCTTCCGCCCGAAATCGGCACATTTTTCGATTCCAACCGCCGCTTCCTCGTCCAGCACGTCACCGATTCGGCCGCCACCTCGAATTCCGATCCCGCCGCTCGCGGCAACGGGTTCATCGCCCTCGATCACTACGGCGGATTCCCCTTCGCCGGCCTCCCGCGCTCGTATACGGCGGCCGTGCGCAAATATGGCCGGCGCACCGTGGATAAATACGGCCTGCTCCCGTGGCAAGTCGGCGTCTATAGCCAAAAGCTTACGCAAGCGCTGGAATCGCGGGATTGGCAGGCGGCTAAACTCGCCGCCGCCGCTCTTGCGCATTATGTCGCCGCCGCGCACGACCCCTTTGACACCACCACAAACGGCGACGGCTCGCTTTCCAATCAGCCAGGAGTCAATCAGCGCTTCGGCGGCGGTCTCGTCGATCGCTACCAGCTTTTCTTCTTCGTCAAACCGAACGAGGCCATTTACATCAAGGATCCCACCGACCATGCCTTCGAAATGGTCCTCAGCGCGCACGCGTGGCTTGAAAACATCCTCAACGCCGACCGTTTGGCCCATCAGGATCTCGCTGGCTATTCCGATGAATACTACGACCGTTTCTACGCGCAGGCTGGCGCCATCCTGGTTCGTCAGCTTTCCGATGCCTCCACCGACGTCGGTTCCTACTGGATGACCGCCTGGATCAACGCCGGCCGCCCCAAATTGCCGTCCAAATAGTCCTGCCCATGAATTTTTTCAAAACCCTTCTTCGCGCGACCCGTGCCGCCACGCGCTTCCACCCATCCCGCCAGCCCACCGCCGTTGATTCGCTTCCGAAAGCGGAGCTTCACCTGCATCTGGAAGGTTCGATCCGCCCCGAAACCGCTGCCGAGCTCGCCGCGCGCAGCCATATCGAAGTGCCTCTCGA